>NZ_JBHWGV010000140.1:6600-13096 GCF_042732955.1 Kitasatospora sp. NPDC059747
GCCGAGGCGGTCCTGGACGGCCGACGCCCGGACGGCCTCGAAGCGGGCCGGACGCTCGGCAAACACGCCCTCGGTCCCTGGGGCTAGCGTCGCCGCCTACGGCACGACGGGCAGCGACTCCAGCCCGTGGACGAGCCGCGAGTGCCGCCAGCGAAGTTGGTCGGCCGGCACGGCGAGGCGCAGGCCGGGGAAGCGGGCCAGCAGGACGCGCAGCGCGGTCGCCACCTCGGCGTGCGCGAGGGGTGCGCCGAGGCAGCGGTGGATGCCGTGGCCGAAGGCCAGGTGCGCGTGGGCGTCCGCCCGGTCCAGGTCGAGCCGGTCCGCGTCCGCGAAGCGGGCCGGGTCGCGGTTGGCGGCGCCCGGGCTGACGAACACCGGGCTGCCCGCCGGGACGTCCGTCCCGCCGATCCGGACCGGTTCGGGGGCCCAGCGCCAGGTGGCGACGGTGACCGCCGAGTCGTGGCGCAGGAGTTCGTCGACGGCGCCGTCGATCCGGCCCGGGTCCGTGTGCAGCAGCTCCAGCTGGTCGGGGTGCCGGAGCAAGGCCAGGACGGCGTTGCCGATGGCGGCGGTGGTCGTCTCGTGCCCGGCGACCAGGAGCAGCACCGCCAGCGAGACCAGTTCCCGCTCGGTCAGCCGGTCGCCGTCGCCGTCCCGGGCGGCGACCAGCGCGGAGAGCAGAGCGTCGTCCGGGGTGCGGCGCTTGGCCGCGACGAGCCCGGTCATGTAGTCGGCGAGCGCGTGGGAGGCGGCGTCGGTGCGGGCGTGGTCGCCGGCGGCGAACAGGTCCGTCGACCACGCCCGGACGGCGTCCCGGTCGGCGGCCGGGACACCGAGGAGCTGGCAGATCACCGTGACGGGCAACGGGACGGCGAGACCTGCGATGAGGTCCACCTCCTCCCCGGGCGTCCACGCGTCGAGGAGGGTGTCGGCGAGGCCGTGGACGTACGGGCGCAGGCGGTCGACGGCACCGGGGGTGAACGCCTTCGTGACCAGCCGCCGCAAGCGGGTGTGGTCCGGCGGGTCCGTGGCCAGCATGTTCTGCGAGACGGCGGGGTGGACGTCGCGCCCGGTCTCCTTGCCGGCGAAGAAGCGCGCGGTGTCCTTCGACAGCCCGGGATCGGCCAGCGCCTGCCGCGCCTCGGCGTAACCGGTCACGACGTAGCCGGCCCGGTGCCCGCTGCCCGGGAGCTTCTGCACGGCGGCTTGGCCGCGGAGCGCCGCGTACGTCGGGTACGGGTCCCGGAAGAATCCGGGGTCCTGGAGGGGCGTGCTCATGGTCGTCCGTTCGCGGTCGCAGGAGCCAGGGGAGGCCGCCGTGCCGGTCGGACGGCGCAGCGTGGGACCGAGCGTAGCGACGTCGGCTCCGCCGCGATCGTTCACCGGGCCCGCGGGCCACGGCGTTTGACGCCGTGCGGACGCCGGGACGGCGGACACCACAGTCGACGCCGCCGGGCGGACCGGCAGCGGACGGGGTTGTCGCAGCACTGCCGCAGGATGTGGACGCGCTGGCCCGGGCCTTGATGGCGGGACGGTCCTCCGGCCGCCGAACCGGCCGTCGGGATGGCGGCGATGAAGACGATCAGACCGGCGAGCAGCCCGATCAGCGCCGCGTCGCGGACGGATGCCGGAGTGATCCGCGCATGCCGCCGCCCGTGAGCCGCTCCGCCCGGCTCGGCCGGTACGTCGTCGTCCCGGGCCCTCCCACGGCGCATGCGGGCGCTCCTTCCGTTCCATTTTCTGACCGGGTCATGCCGAGAGTATCGATCTGCGTTCGCCTCGGCACGGTCGGCGTCGTCAGGACCTTCAGGGGGAACTCACCGGGGGAGCCGACAGCCGTACCGGTGACGAACCGGACGATGCCGCATCCTGACCGGACCTGATCGCACCTGACCGCACCACTGAGTCGAGAGGGAGACGCCGTTGCGTATCACCGACGCCCGCACGGGCCGGCACAGCGAGATCCGCCCCCGCCGGACCGGACTCCTGCGCGTGACCGTCGACGTGGGAGAGCAGGGCCGGCCGTTCCGGCTCGGCGATCTGCGCGCCCTGCTGGTCGGTGACGTCCTGGCGCGCACCTGCGAGACGCACGGCCTCCAGGTGCTGACCGAACTCGCCGTCCCGAACGGTTCCGACGGCCCGGACGAACAGCTCCGGGCCCTCCGCATCGCCGCCGACCGACTCGGCATCCACCCGCCCGCCCACCTGCACACGCGCGCGGACGCGCAGGACCGGCCGGTCGCCGACCTGACCGTCACCAGCCGCCCCGACGCCGAACCCGAACCGTCGGCCGCCCTCCTCCTGCTCACCGGTCCCGTGGCCGAGGACCTGCCGACCCCGGCCCTCACCCCCGAGGACGACCCCCTCGCGCTGCGCCTCGCCCTCCTCGAACACGCCGTCACCACCCCGGTCCGGCTCACCGCCGACACCCTGGCGGACGCCGCCGAGAAGCTGACCCGCTGGCGCGCGCTCGTCGCCGACCTCGCCTCCATGCCCTCCGGCGCGCCGGAGGCCGACATGGTCCAGGCGAGCTTCGACGGCCTCGACGAGGACCTCGACGCCCGGGTCGCGCTGCGCGCACTCGACGCCCTGGAGGCCCGCACCGACCTGTCGCCCGGCACGCGCTTCGAGACCTTCGTGCGGCTCGACCAGGTCCTCGCCCTCGAACTCGGCCGCGACATCGGCCGCGGGCCGCACTGAGCGCGCGCCCCCTCGCGTGGGGGCCAAAATCGGCGGCGGAGCACCGGCCGAACGTGACACGGTGGCGGCGTGAACCCACCGAGCTTCGAGCAGACGAGTCCCGCCGGCGGCCGGGTGATCCTCCTGACGGGCCCGCCCGGAGCCGGCAAGAGCACCGTCTCGGCGCTCCTCGCCTACCGCCTGACCCCGAGCGTCCACCTGCGCAGTGACGACTTCTGGCGCTACATCAAGCAGGGTCGGCTCCCGGCCTACCTGCCCGAGGCCCACCGGCAGAACCAGGTGGTCCTGGAGGTCCTGGTCGCGGCGGCGTTCGGCTACGCCGCCGGCGGCTACCACGTGGTGTACGACGGCGTCGTGGGCCCCTGGTTCATCGACCTCTTCCGCGCCGCGGCCAAGGAGCGTGCCGTGCCGCTGAGTTACGTCATCCTGCGCCCGGACGAGCACACCACACTGGACCGGGCGACGGGCCGCACCGGCGACGACGCCCTGACCGACCCCGCCCCGATCCGGTCGATGCACGCCCAGTTCAGCGACCTGGGCGCCTACGAGGCGAACGTCCTGGACTCCGGCCGACTGACGGCGGAGGCGACCGCCGACCGCGTCCTGGAGGGCCTCGCGAGGGGCACCTACCTCCTCGACCCCGACAGCCCGGTCCACAGCTCCTGACGATCGGGTCGGTTCCATCGGGGGGCAGCAGGACTCCGGCGTCATTATCGTCCGAGCGACGAGAAGTGTTATCGTCCATCTGACGTTAATGCTGAAGGCCGCCTGCCCCAGGAGGACGCCGTGGACGAACAACGGCCCTGCAACACCGTTTTCACGCCGGGCTGCGAGCGGGTGCTCGAAGGCCCTGACTGGTACCACCCGGAGGAGTGGATCGAGGACTGCGGCCGGCGAAGCGGGCCGAGCCTCCGGGACGACCTGCCGGAACACCTCCTGCGCACGCTCGCGGAGAGCCCGGCCTCCGACGTCCGCGTCGCGGTGCTGGCCCACCCCGACGTGCCGTCCGACCTGGTGGACCGGATGCTCGGCGATCCGGACTGGGACGTGCGGCGCGGCGCCGTCGGCCGGACCCGGGACGCCATAGCCCTACGGGCGGCGGCCCGCGACGAGTGGACCGTGCGCGTCGCCGTGGCCGCCAACCCCCATACCCCCGCCGAGCTCCTGAACGACCTCGCCCGCGACCGGGACCAGCAGGTGCGCGTCTCCGCCGTCTGCAACCCGTCGGCGCCGCCCGAGCTGGTCACCGCCGCCGCCCGTAAGCGGTTCGACCCCGTCGTCCGCCGGTGGGCCCTGTGGGCGACGACCAGCCGGCGGCTGATGCGGGCCGCGGCGACGTCCGCCGACACGGAGAACCGTCGCTGGCTGGCCGGCAACCGAAACCTCCCGCCCGACGTGCTCACGGCCCTCGCCGAAGACCCGTCACGCGACGTCCGCTACGCAGTGGCCACCAACCCGGCCTGCCCGCCGGACCTCCGGAATCGGCTTGAGGCCACGCTCGATCGCAGGGCGGGGGGCAACTGAGTCAGAGGTCTGCCCCGGCGTCCCGCACCACGGGATGCACGGGGCCGGTCGTGCAGTCCAGACGCCGACGGGCCGTTTCCCGGACTTCGCCCGCGAGCGGGTCGGCAGCGAGCACGGCGAGCCGCGCCCGCGCGGACGGCGTGTCGGGGGAGTGGTGGCAGGCGGCGTTCTGGACACCGGGTTCGCAGTCGTCGAGCCCCTCCTCGGTGAAGTCGTCCGCCGTTGCCACGGGTGCGCAGCCGCGCAGGCCTTCGAGGAACGCCTCACGCGCGTACGAGTGGATCGTCGACTCCCAGGCATGGACGAGGACCCCGGTTGCCCCGGCCGCGCCGAGCCTCCCGAGCCCACGGGCGGGGGACTCGGCTGCGCACCACTCGCCCTCGTCAATGGCCTTGATGAGGACGTCCAGGAGGTACGGGCCGTCCTCGGGTTCGCCGAACTCGGAGAGGACCGTGACGGCGAGTCGCCGGAGGGTGTCGTCGCTGCTGCCCGCCCACGCACGGGCTCGGGCGACGGCGGCGCCGCCGAGGTGGCGCAGGCCACGGGCGATGCCCGGTGCGTAGCCGGCCGCGTTTCGCAGGGTGGCGTCCTCGGCGAGGTCTAGGAGGACCAAGTCGCCGCGCCGGCCGAGCTCCTGGAGAGCGAGGCGGTTGCCACGCAGGACACCGAGCAGGTCGGCGGTCCCAGTGCCCGAGAGGTCGGGCGGAGCGGGGCGGTGGGGCGCTTGTGACTCCGTGTCACCGACCTCGCCGAGGAGACTCCGCACGCGCGGCTGGGTGCGCGCCCAGGACGCCCACGGTTCGGACAGCGTCTCCGCAGCCTTGGCGAGCTCGGCGTCGTCGCGGTGGGCGAGGACGTCCGCGTCGAGGCCGTTCCACAGCTCCGGGAGCGCGTCCCAGGCCGTGCTGTAAGCGATCGAAGCCAGCGCGGTGTCCCAGTGCCGGCCGTGTACGGCGTAGCGGCGCAGCACCGGCACCACGTCGTGGCACCCGAGGAGGGGCAGTTGTGCGAGGACGTCGAGAGCCGGTTCGATCCGGTCGGCGTCCTCGCCGTCGTAGGCGAGGACGAACCGTTCGATGGGTTCGAGCGGCAGCGCCAACCGGTGGATCAGCCGGGCGAGGTAGGCGGACCGCTCCTCGGTCTGCCGGTCCCACCGGCTGTCGGTGAGGACGCACGCGTACACGAGGTCGGCAGCGCCCGGGGTGCTCAGGGCGCCGGTGGCGCCGAGGCCCCGCCCCCGCTGGAGTTGGCCGAGGAGGGTGGACGGGGCGGCGTACGTGAATTCGCTCATCGGCGCACGAGCATTCCGTGATCGGGGCCCGGTCTCCAGCGGATTTCGGTGGTGGCCGGGTGCGGCTGCTTGTGTGATGGGATGTGCGCACGGGTCGGGGGAAGGGCGGGTGTGATGGGCGGGCATGGGATGCACGAGACCGATCTCGCGCCGCGATCGCTGCGGACGCGCGCCCTCGTGACGGAAACCGGTCGGGCCCGGGGGCTTCTGGCTGCCGGCGAGTGGCGTCCTGCCGTTGCGGACGCCGAAGCGGCCGCAGCCGTGCTGGCCCGCCTCGAAGCCCCGCTCCCGGCCCGGCGCGGGGCGGCACGCACGCTGGTGGCCGCGGACCGCGACCGGCGGCTCCAGCGCCTGCTGCGCACGACCCTCCACCACCTGGACGCGGGCGCCGTCAGCCCGCCCGCAGCGGCCCTCCTGGCCGCCGTCGCGCGCGCGTTCCTGCCCTGGTTCGCCACCCCGAACCCACCGGCCCCGGCAGCGGCCCGGGCGTACGGGACGCCGGCCGGCCCGGCCGCACCGCCGACGGAGGCCGGTGAGGCCCTGATCCCCGAACTGGCCTCCCTGTTCGCCCTGCTGGCCTCGACGAGCCGGCCCGGGACTCCGCCGATCACGCCCCCGGTCGAGCCCTGGCAAGCCCGGTACGCGGGCCGCTTCCGCCGTTACGGCAGACCCGCCCCTGGGGTGTGGACCGCCGAGACCGTCGCCTGTCCGGCCTGCGGAGGCACGGCCGGACCGTGGACGGTGGCCTGCGACTGGCGCCTGATCGCGCTGGGCTGCCCGTGCGGTGAGACGACCCGTGAACACGGCCTCGCCTTCTCCGAGGTCTGGCTTCTCCTGCCGGACGCGTGATCAGCCCGTGTGGGAGAACACAAAGCGGCGGGGGGGGGGGGGGGGCCCCCCGGGGCCCCCCCCCCCGGGGGGGGGCCCGCCCGCGCCGCCGGTTTGGGTGGTGGGGGGGGGGGGGATGACGCGCCAGCGCCC
>NZ_JBHWGV010000140.1:13106-18826 GCF_042732955.1 Kitasatospora sp. NPDC059747
GCTCGGCATGGACCGCACCACGCTCCTGCCCGAGCAGCCGCACGCCGGCGGCGGGGCCGGCCCCCCCGGGGGCGCCGGCAATCTCCCCCCCCCCCCCCCCCCCCTCAACCGGGGCTGCCCCGGCCTCAGCCCGTGATCGGCTTCAGGGCGGTGGTCATCATCGCCGCCATGCCCGAGCCGCCGTTGTAGGAGCCGACGGTGGCGTCGTTCAGGGCGTTGACGATGTCGTCACCGGCGACCTGGTTGCCGTTGCCGACGATCACGGTGTCCCAGTTGCCGCCCGCCGCCTGGGCGGCGTCCATGGCGCCGCCGGCCACGCCGCTGGAGCCGTTGTGCGAGCCGACGGTGGCGTCGTGGCCCGCGTTGATGATGTCGTAGCCCGCGACCTGGTTGCCGTTGCCGACCACCACCGTTCCGTGGTTGCCGCCGGAGACGACCTCGGCGCTCGCGACGGTCGGTACGGCGGCGATGCCGGCGGCGGCGAGTGCGGCCAGCGCCCAGGTGGTGTGACGGTGCATGATGATTCTCCGATCTGTCAGAAAATATCCCTTTTGAGGGGCGAGGGTGACAGTAGGCGCCGCTCCTGCCGGGGTGGGCGATGGTCCGCCGGTCGTGGTGTGTCGGACGGGTCGGGCGGGACCGGTCGGGTGAATCGCGTGGTGAAGGGCCCCGCCTGCGGGGGCTACGATCGGGGCTCCTTCCGACCGGCGATCTGGAGCTCACCGATGCGCGTGGACCGACTTCGCGGGCGGGCCCGGCTGACCCGGCGGGCCCGGCTGCCGCGGGCATCCGTGGCAGCCGCGGCGGTCGTCGCCCTGGCCGCCACCGCGGCCGCCTGCGGGCCGAACAACGACGCCTACGTGGCCCTGCAGAACGTGATGAAGTCCCACATCACCACCCAGGACCACCGGCCGGTCGGTTCGGTCTCCTGCACCCCGCACGTCCACGGCACCGTGCGCGGGGAGACCGTTCACCTGCGCTGCCAGGTCGACTTCGCCGACGGGACGGCGTACACCGCCGACGCGGCCATCCACGACCAGAACTCCGGCGGTACGCACAACCGGCCCGACACCTACTCCTGGGACAGCCCGCCGCCCGAGTGACGCCGGGCGTCGGGGCCGATCACCAGCACGAGCTTCCCCCGCAGGCCGCCGCTCTCGCCGGCCCGGTGCGCGTCCGCTATGTCGGCGAGCGCGAAGGTCCGAACGGCGGGGAGGGTGAAGCGCCCGGCCTCGATCAGCGGGCCGATCGAGCGGATGGCGTGAAGGGCGCGGCCGTCGTCGCCCCGGCTGAACCGGACGCCGTGCTCCCGTGCGCCGGCGAAGTCGGCGATCGTCACGACCTGCCCGGGCCCGCCCGTCAGCGTGATGAGGTCGGGCAGCCCGCTCCCGGCGGCGTCGAGCGCGAGGTCGACCCCGTCGGGAGCCACCGCCCGGACTCGTTCGACGAGCCCGGGTCCGTAGACGACGGGCTCGGCCCCGAGGCCGCGCAGGTAGTCGTGCCGCGCGAGGCCGGCGGTCCCGATCACGCGCGCACCGCGCGCCACGGCGAGTTGGACGGCGGCGCTGCCGATCGTTCCCGAGGCGCCGTGGACCAGCAGGACGTGTCCGTCCGCGACGCCGAGCTGGTCGAGTACTCGGGTGGCCGTCTCGACGGCGGCGGGCAGTGCGGCGGCGGCCGGGAAGTCGAGCGGTCGCGGGATCGGCGCGCAGCAGGAGAGCACCGCGAGTTCGGCCTGGGCCGCGCCGGCCGTGCAGAGGCCGAAGACGCGGTCGCCGATCGCGAAGTCCTCAATGCCTTCGCCGAGTTCGTCGACGATGCCCGCCGCCTCGTGGCCGAGGGCCTGGGGGAGTGCCTGGTCCATCTCGCCCCGGCGCTTCTTCCAGTCGCTGGCGTTGACGCCCGCCGCGCGGACGGCGATGCGGATCTCGCCGGGGCCCGGATGCGGGTCGGGCAGGTCGACGATCTCCAGGACCTCGGGGCCGCCGAAACGGCTGAACTGTGCTGCCTTCATGGTGTTTTCCCTTGCGTCGGTGGGTGCGTGCTCAGCCGTGCGCCTGCTGCGCGTGCCGGGGCAGCAGCCCCACCAGTGCGAAGACGATCAGGTTCAGGCCGGCGGTGATGGCGAGGACGAGTTCGGCGGCGTCGATGCTGGAGTGCGGCGAGCCGTGCCCGGTGCGGGCGAAGAACACCGTGCCGAGGGCGGCCACGCCGATCGCGCCGGCGAACTGCTGGACGGCGTTGAGGGTGCCCGCGCCCGTGCCGACCTCCTCGGTCGTGGCGTCGCCGAGGATGTAGTCGACGAGCGGGACGAAGACCATGCCGGAGCCGAATCCGGTGAGCAGGAGCGCGGGCGCCAGCTTCCAGGCGGAGAGGTCGGTGCCCCAGTGGGCGGTGGACCACCACAGCGCCAGCAGGCCCGCGACCGCGATCGCCAGGCCCAGGTGCAGGGCGGTGCGCCCGAGCCGCACGGCCAGTGACCGGCCGGCGAGGAGGACGGCGAGGGCGGTGCCGAGGGCCCACGGGATCAGCGTGAGGCCGGTGTGCAGCGGCGACCAGCCCAGGCCCTGCTGCAGCAGCAGGTTGACGGTCAGGACGAACGCGCTCAGCGCGGCGTAGAAACCGCCCGAGACCATCAGGCCGACGACGAAGCCGCGCTTGCGGAACAGCGACGGCGTGATGACCGGGTGCGCGCTGCGCCGCTCGAAGCGCACGAACAGGGCGAACAGGACCGCCGCACCCGCCATCATGGCGTAGCTCCAGGCGGGCCAGCCGTGCTCGCGGCCCTGGATGAGCGGGACGATCAGCAGTGCCGACGCGGCGGTGAGCAGCCCGACGCCGACCGGGTCGAGGCGGGCGGAGCGGTCCTCGCCGCCGTGCGCGGGCAGCACGCGCCAGGCGATCGCGAGGGCGATGACGCCGAAGGGGATGTTGATCAGGAAGATCGGGCGCCACTCGCTGCCGAAGAGGTTCAGGTGGAGCAGCCACCCGGCGAGGATCGGGCCGGCGACGGTCGCCAGGCCCATGAGGGGGCCGATGGGCGTCAGGGCCTTGCGCAGCTGGTGGGGCGGGAAGACGATCTTCACCAGGGCCATGCCCTGCGGGATCATGACCGATCCGCACAGGCCCTGGAGCGTGCGGGCGGTGATCAGGAGGGCCGGGTTCGGGGCCAGTCCGCAGGCGAGCGAGGCCAGGGTGAAGCCGGTCAAGCCGAGCAGGAACAGTCGCCGGCGGCCCAGCAGGTCACCGAGCCGTCCGGACGTGACGAGGCCGAGGGCGAAGGCGGCGGTGTAGGCGCTGAGCACCCACTGGAGCGTGGACTCGCTGCCGCCGAGGTCGGCGCGGATGGAGGGGCCGGCGAGGTTGGCGATGCTGGCGTCGATGAGGTCCATGACGTCGGCGAGGAAGACGACGACCACGACGAGCCACGCGGTGCGCGGGGGCAGCACGGTGCTGCCGGTGGTCGCGGGGGATCGGGAAGTGAGCTGGTCAGTAGACACGAACACCGTTCTACAGCAGATCGGTGTTCTGTTCAATACGAACACCGTTCTTAGTGGCGTGGAACACCGTTCGCAGGTTGGTTAGACTGCTCGCATGGCACCCACCCCGCAGGAGCGACGCGCAGCGCGGCACCAGCTCGGCACCGACACGGACGCGCCGGGCGTCCGGCGCGGGCCGTCCGCCGGACGCAAGAAGCCGATCACGGTCGAGGCGATCATCAGCATGGCGTTCGCGATGATCGAGGAGGAGGGCTTCGAGGCCCTCACCATGCGGCGCCTCGCGACGGCCCTGGAGACCGGGCCGTCCTCGCTCTACGCACACGTGGTGAACAAGGACGACCTGGACGAGCTGCTCATTGGCCGCCTGTGCGCCCGGATCGACCTCCCGGAGCCGGACCCGGCCCAATGGCGGCAGCAGATCACCGGCGTCTGCACCCAGCTCCGCGACCAGTACCTGCGCTACCCCGGCATCTCCCGGGCCGCCTTCGCCGCCGCCCCCTCGGACCTCGACACCCTCCGGGTCGGCGAGGGCCTGCTCGCCATCCTCCTCGCCGGCGGCATCCCCCCGCAGGCCGCCGCCTGGGCCATGGACTCGTTGATGCTCTACGTGAACGCGTACAGCCTTGAGCTCTCCATGGCCGGCAAGCGCCACGAACGCGGCGACGGCGCGTGGGTCGTCGAACGCGACGAACTCCTGCGCCGCTTCGCCGCCCTCCCCGACGCCTACCCCCAGACCCGGCGCTACGCCGAGGAGTTGACGGCCGGCAGCACCCACGACCGCTTCGACTTCACGCTCGGCCTGATGCTCGACGGCATCGAGAGCGCGCGGTCCCGCCAGTAGGACGAACGGCGCGCAATGCGGCCGCCCGGCCGCGAGCAGGAGCCCTACCAGCCCCACTCCACCGGGCCGACCGGCTGCAACCCGGCCTGCCGGGCCAGCCATTCGGCGCGCTCCACGTCGCCCTGCCGGAAGTGGACGAAGACCGTGTGGTCCTCGGCGGGCACGTCACGGAAAACGTCCCGGCTGTTGAGCGCGATCTGGACGTAGGCGTCCTTGTTGCGGACCGCCAGGCCGAGCTCCGGAACCGCCGGCCAGCTGAAGCAGTCCCAGTCGATCGAACCCGGACCGGACCCGGCCACCCCGAAGAACGCCTCCTCGATCGACCCGACCGGCAGCCGTTCGAGGATCAGCGAGACGGGGAGCAGCGCCGCCACGTCCGGGTCCCCCGCCACGACCATGCGGCGGACGTCGTCGTTGGACTCCGGCCGGTACGGGTCGTCAGGGGCGATCGTGGCCGTCGGGAAGGCGGCCGCCATGCGCTGCGCCTCTGCGAGTGTGAGGGCCTCCGTCTCCGCGCTGACGTTGAACGAGTCCATGGGGATCGCAAGGTTCAGCAGCCGCTTGACGGCACGGTAGGCGGTCGGCAGATCGGGGGTCCGCAGGACGGGCAGGGCGTTCGAATTGCTCACGCCGGGCAGTCTGGCAGACCGGGTGCCCCGTGATCACGTGGGTTTGCGCCCCCGCGCCGTCGCCGGAGCAGTCCGTCGAGGTCGCGGCAGTGGGCGGCGGACGCTACTGCGTCGGCTCCACCGCGATGTCGCTGAACACCGCCTGGGCGTCCTCCGTGTAGGCGCCGATGCTGCCGCTCGGGTACGGGCGTTCCTCGTCGTCGTAGGAGACCAGGCCCTTGCCGTCGACGCTCACGTCCAGGTGGGCACCGCGCTGGACCACCGTGACGTCGGACCAGTCGCCGACGGGGAACTCCTCGGCGGCCGTCGCCAGGAAGCGCTGGCCGCCGGGGTAGGCGGGGTCGCGCTTGCCGAGCTCCCAGCCGTTGGGCTTGAGGATGAGGTAGTAGAAGTGGTCCGGGTCGGTGTACGCCCACACCAGCCACGGCACCTCCCAGGGGTTGGGCGTGGGTGTGCGCAGTTGGGCGACGGTGCGCATGCGGGCCTGGAGGCTCATGTCCCCGTACTGCCGCGTGGAGACGATCAGTCCGGCGTGGGTCTCGTCCGGCTGCCGCGCCGGCTTGGGGGAGAGGGCCAGGCCGTTCGTGAAGCCGGTGTTCGCGCCGTGGCCGTCGAAGACCGACCGCCAGGGGCCGTGGACCGAACCCTCGGTCCACCGCCGCAACCGCAACCCCAACTACTCCCCCCCCATTGCGCTCACCCCCAAGGCGGGCCCCCCCCCCCCGGCGGCGGGGGTGTGGAGGCGGGGTA
>NZ_JBHWGV010000140.1:18836-23332 GCF_042732955.1 Kitasatospora sp. NPDC059747
CTCCTCGTTGTGTTTAGCGCGTTTTAGTCCCCGGGCGATTAAACACTCGCGCGCGGGGGGGCGTACCCACACGGGTTCCCCCCCCCCCCGCACCGGCTCCCCGTACTCGTCCCCCCAGATGGCGCTCACCGCGAAGGCGAGCCCCGCCACCGCGGCGGCGGAGAGGAGGAGGACGGTGAGGAGCCGGTGAACTCTCGTCATGCCGTCGAGTATGACTCCGGACCCTCGGGCTGGGGGACGGCGAGGGGGGCCGGTGCGGGCACCGGGTCGGCGTCGACGCCGAAATCCTCGGCGAGTTGGGCCAGGATCCGGGCGGTGGCGTGCCCGTCGCCGAAGGGGTTGCCGGCCCTCGCCATGCGCCGGTACGCGTCGTCGTCGTCCAGCAGGCGCATGGCGGCGTCCAGGATGACGTGCGGTTCCGTGCCCACGAGTTGGGCCGCGCCGGCCTCCACGGCCTCGGGCCGCTCGGTGGTGGTGCGCAGGACGAGGGCGGGCTTGCCGAGGGTGGGGGCCTCCTCCTGGATGCCGCCGGAGTCGGTCAGGACGAGATCGCAGCCGGCCAGGGTGGCGGAGAAGTCGACGTAGTCGAGCGGTTCGACGATGCGGATGGCGGTGTGGCCGGACAGTTCGGGCAGGAGGGCCTCGCGGACGGCGGGGCTCTTGTGGAGCGGCAGCACGAGTTCGACGTCGCCGCGGTCGGCGAGCCGGCGCAGGGCCTTGCCCATGGCGCGCATCTTGTCGCCCTGGTTCTCGCGGCGGTGCAGGGTGACCAGGACGCGGCGCCGGCCGTTGCTCTCGAAGTGGTCGCGGCCGGCGCCCTGTTCGAGCACCCACAGCAGGTTGTCGATGACGGTGTTGCCGGTGACGAACACCTCCGCCTCCGGGACGCCTTCGGCGGTGAGGTGTCCGGCGGCGCGGGGGGTGGGCGCGAAGTGCCAGCGGGCGATGCGCCCGATGAGGCGGCGGTTGAGCTCCTCGGGGAAGGGGTTGTCCAGCACCCCGGTGCGGAGCCCGGCCTCGACGTGGGCGACGGGGACGTGCTCGTAGAAGGCGGCGAGGGCGCCGGTGAGCGCGGAGGTGGTGTCGCCCTGGACGACGACGAGGTCCGGGCGTTCGGCGTGGACGACCTCGCCCAGGCCTTCGACCAGACGGGCCGTCAGCTTGGACAGCTCCTGCCGCTCTCTCATCACGTCGAGCTCGAACTTGGCCTCGACCTGCAGCAGTTCGAGCATCTGCTGGAGCATCTCGCGGTGCTGTCCGGTGGAGACGACGAGGGGCTCGAAGTGCGGGGAGGCGGCCATGGCGCGGACGACCGGCGCGAGCTTGATCGCCTCCGGGCGGGTGCCGAGGACGAGCATGGCGCGGACGGGTGTGGTGTTCGCGTTCGGGGACATGAGTCTCCAGAGAGGGTGCCTGCCGACGGGCAGGGAGGGTTTTCCGCACAGGGTTTTTCCGCACGTGCGCGGAGGGTCGTGCGTGCGCACGTGCGTGGACGGTGCTGAAGGAGACGGGCGTTCGTGTGTCGGGTGCGCGCGAGTCGGGTGCGCGTCAGGTGCGCGCGGTCTTGAGCCAGGTCTGCTTGCCGGTGAGCATGCGCCACAGGCCCCACCATCCGGCGGCGAACCAGATGTAGCCGTAGACGACGAACACATGGGAGAGCAGGACCGCACGGACGAGCCCGAGCCCGCGCTCGCGCCGGAAGTAGACCCAGCCGTAGGCGTACGCCGCGGTGAACGACAGGACGTACGGGCCGATGATCCACATCGGCGACACCAGCGGGTGCCCGGCCTCGACGGAGCCGAGGAGGACGCCGCCCGTGGCGATGACGAAGGACAGCGGGAGCAGGGAGGTGAGCAGGATCAGGACGGGGCTGGAGAGGTGGTACAGCAGGTCGATCGCGGGCTTCGTGGGCACCTCGCGCAGGATCAGCGGCACCAGCCGGGCCGACTGCAGGTGGCCCTGGAACCAGCGGGAGCGCTGGCGCACCAGCCGCCGCACGTCGAGCACGGCCTGCTGGGAGACGGCGGCGGTGGTGCAGTGGTGGTTGGTCCAGCCGCCGGCGATGAGGCGCACCCCGAGGTCGAGGTCCTCGGTCAGGGAGTCGCTCCAGGGCCCCGAGCCGTCCTCCCCGCAGAGGGTGTCGAGCGCGGAGAGCCGCATGAACTGCCCGTTGCCGCCCATGCCGACGCTGCCGAAGTAGCGGCGGGCGGACTGGAAGATGTCGCCGTAGATGACGAACTCCATGTCCTGGAGGCGGGCGAGCAGGCCCTGCTGACGGTTGTACATGCGCACGCCGATCTGGGTGGCGCCGGTGCGCGGGTCGTCGAAGTAGGGGTCGACGGCCTGGACGACGTGCGGGTCGAGGCGGCCGTCGGCGTCGACGACGCAGACGATCACCTCGCCCGGGTCGCGGCCGTCCAGGATGCCGGACTCCCGCAGGTGGCGGATGCCGGCGTTGAGGGCGGCGCCCTTGCCCTTGCGGGCGTTCGGCAGGTGCCGCTGCAGCAGCTTGACCCGGTCGGGGTCGGCGGCGCGGGCGATCTCCGCGGTGCGGTCGTCGGACGCGTCGTCGATGACCAGCGCCATGAAGTCGGTCGCCGGCAGCGAGGTGATCCGGGCCAGGCTCTCCGCGAGCACCTTCTCCTCGTTGAGACAGGCGAGGAGGAAGACGTAGAGACGCTCGGCCTGCGGACCGCGGTCGTTGCGGACCCTGCGCCTGGAGAGGACGAAGAGAGTGGCGTTGTAGCAGCCCGCCATCACGATGATGGCGACGCTCGACCAGAGAAGGACCTCCGTGATCACGGGCGATCACCGGAGCTCCGGAACGCGAACCAGAATTTGACGAGAAGGAGAATGGTGGCTGTCGAACAGTAGAGCAGGAACCCGGCACCGGCCGCTTCCTGCAGTCCCCTGGCGAAGGGTACGCCCGGCAGAACTTCTGGGGCCGCCATCAGTCCGGCCAAGGGCAGGACTATCCCCAGAACGGGTTTTCCGTACATGAGATCCCCCCGGATTTCAGCCCGCCCGTCGGTCCGGGGCGTGCGGTCGGAGGTTATCAGATGACAAGCACGCTTAAGCACGTGATCACGAAAGGCTGCGAATCGGAATATTAAATTCCGTGAAACGGCGGTGAACCGGCCCGATCGGGCGTTCGGTAGGCCGATGATCGTTTCATTGCCGCAGGCCGAGGGCCGATGATTGGCCGAATGTGGTGCCATCGGAGGGCGTGCGTTCCGCGTCATGGACGCCGGCTCCTCCGTGCGAAGTCGACCGTCGAAAAGTGCACGGGCCGGACCGAGAAATGCTGTTGACACTCCTTGCGCCCGGCGTGAGAATCGGCGAAATGCCGGGGCTTCACCGCCGTGCCTTGCCATGTCTTCACCAGATTCACCGGGGGGTGCCTGGGGTGCGGGACCGGCGAAACCCATGAATCAGGGGGGACGACAATGAGCAAGGCGAGAGGGAGAATCCCGGTTGCCCGGGTCCCGCTCATTCTGACCGTGACCGCCGCCCTGCTGGGCGGCGTCGGACTTTCCACCGGTGCCGAGGCGGCGGGCGGCGCCGGGAATCCGGCCGTTCCGTCCGGCGGGCTGCTCGCCGCCGCCGCGTCCGGTCCGGCCACCGGGGCCGCTTCCGCGGACCTGACCGCCTGGAGCGCCGCCCAGCGGGTGAACGACCTCAAGCGCCGGGCGCACCGGCTCCCCGTCATTCCGGCGGCGGCCCCCGCTGCCGCGGCCGCGCGCCCGTCCGTCCAGGCCCCGACCTCCGCGGCCGGTGCCTCGGCCCTCGTCCTCTACGACACCACCGGCCCCTACGGCTACCTCGGCGAGCTCTACGCCATGGCGACGGCCAACCTCGCCGGCCACTTCGGCACCGTCACCGCCAAGCCGGTCTCCGCGTACACCCCCGGCCTGGTGGAGCAGTACTCGGCCACCTTCTACGTCGGCTCGACGTACTACGGCGGCTCCATCCCGGACGCCGTCCCGGCGGCGTTCTACCAGGACGTCATGACGACCGCGAAGCCGGTCGACTGGATCGGCGACAACGTCTGGAACATGGCCAACGCCGTCGGCATCGAGAACTTCAAGAAGAAGTACGGCTGGGACCCGACCAACTCCTACTTCTCGACCAACGGCAGCGTCGGGACCATCAACCAGGTCACGTACAAGGGCCAGACGCTGACCCGGAAGATCCCCGCGGGCGCGGACGGCGGCGTGCTGCACCCCGCCCTCTCCGGCGCCGGCTACCCGCAGGTCACCCAGCTCGCGCTGGCCACGGACGCCTCCACCGGGGCCGTCACGCCGTGGGCGATCCGTTCCGCCAACCTCACCTACGTCGGCGAGATCCCCTTCGCCTACGTGTCCGAGTCGGACCGCGTGGTCGCGTTCGAGGACCTCCTCTTCGACGCCCGCGCCCCGGCGTCCACCGAGCGCCACCCCGCGGTCGTGCGCCGGGAGGGCATCAGCCCCGGGTCGGACCCGACCCAAAAGCGCACC
>NZ_JBHWGV010000141.1:0-22771 GCF_042732955.1 Kitasatospora sp. NPDC059747
CCCCCACGGAGCACCCGGCCGACCGCCTTTCCCGGACGGACCACCCGGTCAGGTCGCCGTCGGCGTCCCCGGGCGGCTGGAGTGGCCGCCGCCCGACAGGTCGGCCAGCGGGCCGCTGCCGAGCACCCCGCCCAGCAGGCCGGAGCCCGAACCCGAGCCGCTGGGGCTCGGCTTGGAGCCCGTGCCCGAACCGGCCGGGGCCGGCGTGGAGCGCTGGGCGGGCGTCCCGCCGGCCGGCTGCGCGGCGGCCGTGGGGGCCGACGCCGGGGCCGAACTCTGGCCGCCCTCGGCCTTGGTGGAGTGCTTGGCGCTCGGCGTCGGGGTGGCCGGGTGCGAGGCCGCGGGCGAGGACGCCGCAGCGGTCGGGCTGGCCGCCGGGGTGGCCGGGCGGGAGCCGGCCGGTGCGGGCTGCGTGGACGTGCCCTGGCCGCCCGCGGCGCCGGACGGGGAGCCGCTCGGCCAGACCGGCGTGCCGTAGTCGCCGGTCGGGCGGCCCGGGGCCTGGTGCGGCCGGGCGCTGGTGCGCACCGCCGCGCCGAGCATCGAGCCGAGCAGCAGGGTCAGGCCGACGACGAGCGTGGTGACCACGGTGCCCCGCCGCAGCACCCGGCGGCGCAGCGCCCCGGGCGCGCCCGAGCCGTACCGCCGCCAGGCCTCCAGGTTGAGCCGTCCGTCCAGCGAGGCGAACGGCGCCCCGGCGATCAGCAGCGGACTCCACGCGGCCAGGAAGATCAGGTCAGGGGTGTCGTACACCGGGACGGCCCGCCAGCTGACCGTGAACAGCAGCGCCGCGGAGAGCAGCATCGCCGCGCCGGCCGCGAGCCGCTGCCACAGGCCGAGGATGGTCAGCACGCCGACCACGATCTCGGTGAACGACACCACCAGGCCGGAGCCGACGGGGTGCGCCATGGCGAAGGCGAGCAGCGGCTCGGCGACCTTCCACGGGTGCAGCGAGGCCAGCCAGCGCATCATCGAGCCGCGTTCGCCGCCGTCGAAGTACACCGGGTCGCAGAGCTTGCTGAACCCGGCGTAGACCGACAGCGAGCCGAGGACGGCGCGCAGCGGCAGGAGCACCAGGCCGAGGTCGACCCGCCGGCCGGGGTACCAGGGCTGCTTGCCCTCGGCGTCGGCGGCGGAGACCTCGGGCAGCTCGCCGCTCGGGGTCCAGCCCTGCGGCGCGCCGATCGGGCCGACGCCCGCGTCGGTCGCGGTGCCGGCGCCCTCGCGCGGCTGGCGCGGGACGGTCCGGGCGCCCGCGAGGCCCGGGATCACCTGGGTGTCGTCCTCGGCCAGGCCGACGCCGCCCGGGGAGCCGCTGAGCCGCACGGCTTCCAGGAGCTGGGTGGCCGCGAGGTCACCGGGGGGCGCCTGGCCGGTCCACGTGACGGCGGTGACCCGCCCCTTGCGGCGCGGCGCCCCGCCCCCGGCGGCCCCCGCCATCGCCGGGACGGCGGAGGCTGGCACGACCACCTGCGGGGTGACCAGCGGACGACGGATCAGGCCCTGGCTCGCGTAGGGGTCCCCGAACGCGGCGCCGGTGGAGAGCGCTCCGGCGGGGGCGTCGATCAGTGGCTCCACGGGGGCGCCGAGCCGGAGCCGGAAGCTGGCCTGGGTGCTGCTGAGGCGGGCCGGGTCCGACTCCACCTTGACGGTGTTGAGGCCCGGGTCCGCGTCTATCCCGGTACTGCCGCCGCCGAACAGGGGCCGCCGTTGTGTTCTGGTGTCCACGCCCGTCTAACCGGGTGACGGCCGCTTAGGACACTCTCCCGGGTGGATATCCGGCGTCCACTTGAAGTGATCATGAGAAAAGCGATCGGACCCGGTCGGGCCCGATCGCTTCTCACCCGGTTCACGGAGAATTCGGAAGATCTCCTGCGCGCCGGTCACGTCCTGTGCTCTGCGCAACCGGCGGCCGGCGGCTCAGCGCTCAGCGCTTGGCGCCTCAGCGCCTCAGCGCCTCAGCCCTCAACCCTCAGCGCTTGGCGCGCAGCCGCGCGGCCTCGTACAGCACGATGCCCGCCGCGACGCCGGCGTTCAGCGACTCCGTCAGGCCCGACATCGGGATCCGCACCCGGATGTCGCAGGTCTCCGAGACCAGCCGGGACAGGCCCTTGCCCTCGCTGCCCGCGACGACCACGACCGGGCCGGTCAGCACGTCCAGGTCGCCCAGCTCGGCCTCGCCGTCGGCGGCCAGGCCGACGACCATCAGGCCGGCCTTCTGGTAGGCCTCCAGGGTGCGGGTCAGGTTGGTGGCGCGGGCGACGGGCAGCCGGGCCGCGGCACCGGAGGAGGTCTTCCAGGCACCGGCGGTCATGCCGGCCGCGCGGCGCTCGGGGATGACCACGCCGTGGGCGCCGAAGGCGGCGGCGGAGCGGACGACGGCGCCGAGGTTGCGCGAGTCGGTGACACCGTCCAGCGCGATGATCAGCGCGTCCTGGCCGGCGTCGGAGGCGTCGACCAGGAGGTCGTCGGGGTGCGCGTACTCGTACGGCGGCACCTGGAGCACCAGGCCCTGGTGGTTCATCCCGCCGGTCATCTGGTCCAGCTGCGGGCGCGGGGCCTCCATCAGCGGGATGCCGCGGTCGTTGGCGGCCTGGAAGGCGTCGCGGACCCGGTCGTCGGTGTCGATGAACTGCTGGACGTACAGCGCGTTGGCCGGCACGTCGCCCTGCAGGGCCTCGACCACCGAGTTGCGGCCGAAGACCAGCTCGGCGCTGCCCGCGCCGCCGCGGCCGCCGCGACCGGCACCGCCGGCCCGGCGCATGCCGGCGCGGGCCTTGGCGTCGCGCTCGCGCTTGACCGCGGCGTTGGCCGCGCGCTGCTTGGGGTGGCCCTTGCGCTCCTCGCCGGGCGGGGTCGGGCCCTTGCCCTGGAGCGCCTTCCGGCTGTGCCCGCCGGTCCCGACAGACGCGCCCTTCTTCGATCCGGGGTTGCGGCGGTTCCTGCGCTGGCTGTTGCCGGCCATGGCTGTACTTCCTGTCTGTCCGGCATGCCCGGCCGCCCCGCTCTGTCCGGCGGCGGCTGACGGCATGCGCTACGTCATGCGGGAGGGCCGCACCGGTCCGGCACGGCCCACCCTCACCCCGATCGTCAGATGGGGTTACTGGTTGTTGATCGTCCAGCGCGGGCCGGACGGGGTGTCCTCGATCGCCAGCCCGGCCAGGCCGAGCTGGTCGCGGATGGCATCCGCGGTGGCGTAGTCCTTGCGCTCGCGCGCGGCCTGCCGCTGGTCCAGGACCAGGCGGACCAGCGAGTCCACCACGCCGTGGAGGTCCTCGCCGCGCTCCGTCCCGGCCCACTGCGGGTCGAGCGGGTCGAGGCCCAGCACTCCGAGCATCGCACGGACCTCGGCCAGACGCGCCACCGCGTTCTCCTTGTCGTCCGCGTTCAGGGCGCTGTTGCCCTGGCGGACGGCGGTGTGCACGACGGCGAGGGCCTGCGGCACGCCCAGGTCGTCGTCCATCGCCTCGGCGAAGGCCGGCGGCACCTCGGGCGCCGCGTCGACCTTCCCGAAGCGCTCGACGGTGCGCTGGACGAAGCCCTCGATCCGGGCGAACCCGGCCTCGGCCTCGCGCAGCGACTCCTCGCTGTACTCGATCATCGAGCGGTAGTGCGGCGCGCCCAGGTAGTAGCGCAGCACGATCGGCCGCCAGCGCTGGACCATCTCGGAGACCAGCACCGAGTTGCCGAGCGACTTGCTCATCTTCTCGCCCGCCATGGTGACCCAGGCGTTGTGGACCCAGAAGTTGGCGAAGTCGTCGCCGTAGGCCTTGGACTGGGCGATCTCGTTCTCGTGGTGCGGGAAGATCAGGTCCAGCCCGCCGCCGTGGACGTCGAAGGCGGGGCCCAGGTACTTGTGGGCCATCGCCGAGCACTCCAGGTGCCAGCCCGGGCGGCCGCGGCCCCACGGGGTGTCCCAGCTCGGCTCGCCCGGCTTGGCGGACTTCCACATCGCGAAGTCGCGCGGGTCCCGCTTGCCGGTCTCGCCGTCGCCCTCGGGCTGGCGCAGGTCGGCCAGCTTCTGGTTGGACAGGGCGAGGTAGTCCGGGTACGAGCGCACGTCGAAGTAGACGTTGCCGTCGGCCGCGTAGGCGTGGCCCCTCGCGATCAGGCCCTGCATCATCTCGATCATCTCGGGGATGTGCCCGGTGGCCCGCGGCTCGACGGTCGGCGGCAGGCAGCCGAGGGCCGCGTAGCCGTCGTTGAAGGCGCGCTCGTTCTCGTAGGCGATCTGCCACCACGGGGTGCCGAGCTGGCGCTCCTTGGCGATCACCTTGTCGTCGATGTCGGTGACGTTCCGGGCGAACGTCACCTGGTAGCCGCGGTAGGCGAACCACCGCTGCATGATGTCGAAGTTGAGCCCGGACCGGATGTGCCCGATGTGTGGCGCCGACTGGACGGTAGCGCCGCACAGGTAGATCGAGACACAGCCCGGTACAAGCGGGACGAAGTCGCGTACCTGGCGGGTGCTGGTGTCGTACAGGCGAATGCTCACAGCGTCAAGCGTAGTGGGCACGAGGGGGTGCCCCGCCACATTCCCGGTCACATTCCCGGTGAACGGCGGGCCGGCGGACCCGGAGGAGGGTCAGATGTTGCCGACCACCTTGCGCGGGCTGAGCCGCACGACCACCCGGACGTCGTCCGGCCCGTCGAACTTGTAGACCTCCTCGCCGCGGTACTTGCCGGCGAGCTCGTCGATCAGCTCGCGGCCGCCCTCGGTGGTCATCGTGACCGAACCGCGCACCTCGAAGTACTCGTACGGGCTCTCCGGCGGGTTGACCACGAGCGTGATGCGCGGGTCCTTGACGAGGTTGAGGTGCTTGCGGCGGCCCTCGACGGTGGAGAACAGGACGTCCTCGCCGTCGCGCTTGACCCAGACCACGGAGGACTGCGGGCTGCCGTCCGGCTGGATCGTCGAGACCACGGCGAAGCTCTTGGCGTCGATCAGGGCCTTGGCACGGTCGGAGAGTTGCGAAGCCACGGGGGAACCTCTTCTCGTCGGCGGCTGGTACGGGCCCGGCACGCGGCACTGCGCGGCCTGCGCGGGCCCGCATCGCACACTATCGACTCGGGCCCCCGCACGGCCTGTTGAACACTCGTCAGTCCCGGGTTATTCCCGGCCCGCCGGACCCGCCGCGCTCAACCCCGCTCGTACACCAGGGCGGTGGCGATCGCGGCCAGGCCCTCGGCCCGGCCGGTGAGGCCGAGACCGTCGGTGGTGGTACCGGAGACGGACACCGGCGCGCCGGCCGCCTCCGACAGCGCGGCCTGCGCCTCGGCCCGGCGCTTGCCGATCTTCGGCCGGACACCGATCACCTGGACCGAGACGTTGCCGATCTCGAAACCGGCCTCGCGCACCAGCCGGGCGGCCTCGCCGAGCAGCTTCACCCCGGACGCGCCGGCCCACTCGGGGCGGTCGGTGCCGAAGTGGGCGCCCAGGTCGCCGATCCCGGCGGCCGAGAACAGCGCGTCGCACGCGGCGTGCGCGGCCACGTCGGCGTCCGAGTGCCCGGAGAGCCCGAACTCGGCGTCCGGCCACTCCAGTCCGGCCACCCACAGCGGGCGCCCGGCCTCGAAGGCGTGCACGTCGGTGCCGACGCCCACGCGGGGAACGACGGGAGCGGTCCGGCCGGCAGGCACCGGCCCAGCGGACACCGGCTCAGGGGACACCGGCTCTGCGGACAGCGGCTCAGTAGGCATCGGCGGCCCTCCTGCGGGCGAGTACGGCCTCGGCGAGCACGAGGTCCAGCGGACGGGTGACCTTGAACGCCTCCTCGTGACCGGGCACCACGACGACCCGGCCGCCGAAGCGCTCCACCAGGCCGGCGTCGTCGGTCACCGGCGGCACGCCGGTGCCGCCCGCGGCCTCCTCGGCCAGCGCCTTGGCGTGCACCTCGGCCAGAGTGGCCCGGTCGAAGCCCTGCGGGGTCTGCACGGCGCGCAGGGTGGCGCGGTCGGGCGTGTCGAGGACGGGCTCGGGCCCGCCCGGGTTCGGCTCGACCCGCTTCACGGTGTCGGCCAGCGGGACCGCGGGCACCACCGCCACGGCCCCGGCGCGGACGGCGGCCGCGACCGCGTCCACCACCTCGACCGGGACGAGCGGGCGGGCCGCGTCGTGCACGAGGACGATCTCGACGTCCTCCGGGATCGCGGCCAGGCCGAGCCGGACGGACTCCTGGCGGGTCGCGCCGCCGGCCACCACGCGGATGTCCTTGCCGTCCAGCCCGTGGCTGTCCAGCAGGGCGACGACCTCCGCCACCCCGTCGGCCGGTGCGGCGACCACGACCAGGCCGACCGCCCGGCTGCGGGCCAGGGCCCGGACGGCGTGCACCAGCAGTGGCACACCGCCCAGCTCCCGCAGGGCCTTGGGGGCGCCGGGCCCGAGCCGCTCACCGCGTCCGGCGGCGGGCACCACTGCTGCTGCGACTGCTGCTGACGCGTTCAGGTTTCACTCCTTCGGCGAAGTGGGTATGGCCATGGCGTGCACGACGGGCGCACGGACCCCTTCCGAAGAACCACCCGGTCCGCGGCCCACACGATCCGCAGAAACGGTCTTGCAGGCCTGGACCGGCTCGGGCGGGAGGCGTCGTCCGGACACGCCTCAGCGCCCGAAGTACCAAAGCACCGCTTCCCGGATACCTCCGGGAGCGGCGCGCCGGCACCGGGCGCTGTGAGCGTTGGGCGGCAGCCCGACCGCACTACGAGGCGAGGACCTCGTCGAGCAGCGTCTCCGCCTTGTCCTCGTTGGTGTTCTCGGCCAGCGCGAGCTCGCTGACGAGGATCTGGCGCGCCTTGGCGAGCATGCGCTTCTCGCCGGCCGACAGGCCGCGCTCGCGCTCGCGGCGCCACAGGTCGCGCACGACCTCGGCGACCTTGATGACATCGCCCGAGGCGAGCTTCTCCAGGTTCGCCTTGTAGCGACGGGACCAGTTGGTCGGCTCTTCGGTGTACGGTGCGCGCAGCACCTCGAAGACCCGGTCCAGACCTTCCTGGCCGACCACATCGCGCACGCCGACGAACTCCGCGTTCTCGGCGGGCACGCGGAGCGTCAGGTCTCCCTGCTGCACCTTGAGCACCAGGTAGGTCTTGTCCACACCTTTGATCTGGCGAATTTCGATGGCCTCGATCAGCGCGGCCCCGTGATGGGGGTAGACCACCGTGTCGCCAACCTTGAACGTCATGTGACAGGACCCCTTCCGTGGCTTTCCAGAATAACACGCTTTTCGGCGCACCCGAAGGGCGTTTTCGCAGGTCAGGGCGGGTCTCGGGGCTTGACAAGCACCCCCATGACGTGCTGCGACCGGTGTTCGACAGCGGCTTCCCGCAGGTCGGAGGCGGTTCCGGCGCCCGGCGAAACGTGTCGCAACACTCCCGAAACCGTGATTGGATCTTGAGTTTTCGCCGTTTATCGGGCCGTTTCCGGATCGTTATTCGATCTTGGTCGAAGCTTGTCCGCGCGTCGCCGCCCGAAAACGGCCCCCGGGGGCACCGCCCGAACGGCGCGATCACGTGGCGCGGGCACGTCACATTGCGGCCGGACGGACCCGCATACCGCCCCGGGAGTGCGACACGGGGACCACCCCGTGAGGACCGCATAAGTGAGGTCGATAATCTGAGACCTGACCTACCGACACGTGACCTAGGGAGAAGCCGCCGCCGTGAGCCGCAGCCTTCGACGCGGCAGCATCGCCGCCCTCGCCGCCTTCGCCATCGCTTCGCTGTCCTCCTGCGCGGCCGGCAACCAGCCGGACACCCTGCAGATCAAGCCGGACAGCGCCGCGGCGACGCTCGGCACGAACGTCCGGTTGAACAACATCGTCGTCGTCACCGCGGCCAACACCTCGGGCGACTCGACCGGGCCCGCCAACGTGACGGTGAACATCAGCAACACCGGGGCCGACCCGGTCGAGCTGCAGTCCATCACCGTCGGCAGCGGTGCCGCCGCCACCTTCGCCGATGCCGCGGGCGCCCCGCTGAGCAGCATCGTCGTCCCGGCCGGCGGCGCCGTGCTGCTGGGCGGCGGCGGCAACCCGTCCGCCAGGCTCGCTTCCGTGGGCGTCAAGGTCGGCGGCATGGTGCCGACGACCTTCGCGTTCAAGGACGGCCAGAAGGTCGACGTCCAGGCCGGTGTGAGCCCGGCCAACGAGAAGGGCCTCTACGACGGCTTCGGCCCGACCGCCTCGCCGGTCGCCGTCCCGGGCAAGGGTGCCACCCCGGGCGTCACCCCGTCCGCCCCGGCCACCGGTGCCACCGGTGCCGCCACCCCGTCGGCGGGCACCACCCCGACCGCCCCGGTCGCCCCGGTCGCCGGCACCCCCACCGCCGGTGCCACGCCGTCCGGTGCGGCCACGCCGTCCGCCGGCACCCACTGACGCTCACACCGCTCCACACCGCCCCCGGCGGGCCCGCACGGGCCTGCCGGGGGCGACGCGAAGGCCCCCCTCCGGCGAGTGCCGGCGGGGGCCTTCCGCGTGTCCGTGCCGGTTTACGGCTCGAACTTGTAGCCCAGGCCGCGGACCGTGACCAGGTAGCGCGGCGCGCCCGGGTCCGGCTCGATCTTGGCGCGCAGGCGCTTCACGTGGACGTCGAGGGTCTTGGTGTCGCCGACGTAGTCCGCGCCCCACACCCGGTCGATCAGCTGCATGCGGGTGAGCACCCGGCCCGCGTTGCGCAGCAGCATCTCCAGCAGGTCGAACTCCTTCAGCGGCAGGTCGACCTTGGCGCCGTCCACCGTCACCACGTGCCGGTCGACGTCCATCCGGACCGGACCGGCCTCCAGGGCGCCCGGGCCGCCGCCGTTGTCGCCCGCGCCGCCGTCCTCGCCGCGGCGGCGCAGCACCGCGCGGATGCGGGCGACCAGCTCACGGGTGGAGTAGGGCTTGGTGACGTAGTCGTCCGCACCTATTTCCAGACCGACGACCTTGTCGATCTCGCTGTCCTTGGCGGTCACCATGATCACCGGGACGTTGGAGCGCACGCGGAGCTGGCGGCAGACCTCGGTGCCCGGCAGGCCCGGCAGCATCAGGTCGAGCAGGACGAGGTCGGCGCCGTTGCGTTCGAACTGCTCCAGCGCGTCGGGGCCGGTGGCGGCGACGGCCACCTCGAAGCCCTCCTTGCGGAGCATGTACGAGAGGGCGTCGCTGAACGACTCCTCGTCCTCGACCACCAGTACTCGGGTCACGATCGGGCCTCCGGGGCAAGCTGGGTTGTCTTTGACAGGGGTTCTTCCCGCTCCCCGGCGGGGAGCGAACGGCCCGGGCGGGCCGTGGTGGCCGCGCGGTCCGGAGTGAGGGTTCGGGGTGCCGCGGCGGGCTCGGCGCGGGCGCCGGGGTCACCGCCCACGGCGGGTTCGTCGTCGCCGGCGTGGCCGGCTGCGGCGTCGGTGTCTTCGGTGTCTTCGGGGTCGTCGAAGCCTTCGAGGTCGTCGAGGTCGTCGAGGTCGTCGGCGTCCTCGACCACCCGGGCGGTCTCCAGGTCCTCGGCGGTGGGCGCCTGGCCGGCGGGCAGGCGGATGGTGAAGGTCGAGCCCTGGCCCTCGACGCTCCACACGGAGACGGTACCGCCGTGCGAGGCGGCGACGTGCTTGACGATCGACAGGCCCAGGCCGGTTCCGCCGGTGGCCCGGGAGCGGGCCGGGTCGACGCGGTAGAAGCGTTCGAAGACCCGCTCGCGGTCCTTCTCGGAGATGCCGATGCCCTGGTCGGTGACCGAGATCTCGATCAGCTCGCCGTCCGCCTCGCCGAGCGCCGCGGCGCTGGAGATCCGGCGGGTGGCGATGGCCACCCGGGTGCGGGGCGGGCTGTAGTTGACCGCGTTCTCGACCAGGTTGCCCAGCGCGGCGGCGAGCTGGCCGCGGTTGCCGTGCAGGTAGAGGCCCGCGATGCCGCCGGCGGCGATCAGGATCTGCTTGGCGGCGGCCTGCTGGCGGCAGCGGTCGATCGCCTCGGCGATCAGCTCGTCCACCGCGACCGGCTCCGGGTCGACCATCAGCCGGTCGTCCTGGACCCGGGACAGGTCGATGATCTCCTGGACCAGGCTGGCCAGCCGGGTGGCCTCGATCTGCATGCGGCCGGCGAAGCGCTGGACGGCCTCCGGGTCGTCGGCCGCGTCCGCGACCGCCTCGGAGAGCAGGGACAGGGCGCCGACCGGGGTCTTGAGCTCGTGGCTGACGTTGGCCACGAAGTCCCGGCGGACGGCCTCCACCCGGCGGCGGTCGGTCTGGTCCTCGACCAGGACCAGCACCAGCCGGGAGCCCAGCGGGGCGACCCGGACCGAGACCGCGAGCGGCTCGGCGGCGCGGGCCGCACCGGGGCGCGGCACCTCCAGTTCGACCTGGCGGATCTCGCCGTCCCGGCGGGTGGCGCGGGCGAGGGAGAGCATCGGGTCGACGGCGACGGCGCCGCCGCGGACCAGGCCCATCGCGTACGCCGCCGAGCTGGCCTTGACCACCTCGTCGGCCTCGCCGAGCAC
Source organism: Kitasatospora sp. NPDC059747 (assembly GCF_042732955.1). NCBI lineage: Bacteria > Bacillati > Actinomycetota > Actinomycetes > Kitasatosporales > Streptomycetaceae > Kitasatospora > Kitasatospora sp. NPDC059747. The sequence continues at coordinate 10,471 of NZ_JBHWGV010000141.1, forward strand.
GATCGCGCAGGAGCGCAGCACCGACAGCACGGTGTCCACGCCCGGCGGGAGCGGGGGCTCCTGGGCGGCGGCACCCAGAACCTGGTGCCGGCCGTAGTTCCTGCCACTGGTGCCGCTGTACTTCCCCTTGGCCTGCTCGCGCTCGCTCCAACGGAAGGCGATCGAGGCCGTGAGGCCGACGCCGAGCCCGGCTATGGCGCAGGCAGCGGCGGCGGCCACGTTCACGTCCATGTGGCCAGCGTAAGCGTACGTACTCGGCGTTCCCCAAGGGTCGGATCAAGGCATCGACCTGCTGTTGCCGAGAATTCACCTCCACGTAGCTGCCGATTCACCGCACCGGCCGGACGTGGTCGCCCAAACGGCACAGAGTTGGCCGTGCAGCCCGTGTGGGAGTGGGTGGCGCGCCGAACCGGGGGCGCCGCCCCGAGGGTGCGCGTACCATTCGCGCACCAGCAGCGGTCGCCCGGACGCCGGCTCGACGGTCGTACGGGATGACCGGTCGGCACCGCCACCGACACAGCTACTGAGGAGAGAGCATGCGCGACGCGTACCACGAGGAACTCGATGCGATCGGCGACAGCCTGGTCGAGATGGCCCGGCTGGTCGGCTCCGCCCTGGGCCGGGCGACCACCGCACTCCTCGACGCGGACCTCGCACTGGCGGAGAGCGTGATCGCGGCCGACGAGAAGGTCAACGAGCTCCACCACGACCTGGAGAACCGCGCGATCGACCTGCTCGCCCGGCAGCAGCCGGTCGCGACCGACCTGCGCATCGTGGTCACCTCGCTGCGGATGAGCTCGGACCTGGAGCGCTGCGGCGACCTCGCCCGGCACGTCGCCAAGGTCGCGCGGATGCGCTACCCCGACTCGGCGGTGCCCGGCGACCTGCAGTCCACCGTCCTGGAGATGGGCCAGCTCGCCCAGCGCCTGGTGGCCAAGGCCGGCCTGGTGATCGCCACCAAGGACGTCGACAAGGCCCTGGAGATGGAGCAGGACGACGACGCCATCGACACGCTGCACCGCGAGCTCCTGTCCCACCTGATCGACGACCGCTGGGCCCACGGCATCGAGACCGCCGTCGACATCACCCTGGTCGGCCGCTACTACGAGCGCTTCGCGGACCACGCCGTGTCCGTCGCCAAGCGCGTCGTGTACCTGGTGACGGGCGAGCACGTGGCGGACTTCGTCGCGTCCTCGGAGGCCTCGGCCGCGGAGTGAGCCGCGTTCGGGAGAGGTCGGGCTCACCCCGTGGGGTGACTAAACCTCGGGCGAGGGTGGTGCGGGCGCACGGACTCCCGGGCGGCCCACCACTGCGCGCCCGTTGACGCTCCCTCCGAACGGCGGCTTCACTCGAAGCCGTAGGCACCGGAAGTGTGCCCGTCACAAGGAGGGTTCAGCACGATGAAGGCCAACCCGACCCGACCGGCGCCGGCACACGACACCGTCGAACCGATCCCCGCGAAGCTGCTGCCCGTCCTCGCGGCCGGCTGCGGCTGCGGCCCCGGGTGCGGCTGCGGCTGCCAGTCCGGCGCGCCCTGCCAGTGCGGCGGCGCGTCCGGCGGCTGCTGCGGCGGCCACTGAGGAGGCACCGGGGCGCCCGGCCGCTCATGCGAGGCGGCCGGGCGCTTTCGGCCGTCCGGTTCCGGTGCGGTGCCGACCGGTGTGGTGCGGACCGGTGCGGTGCCGACCAGTGCAGTTCGGACCGGTGCAATGCCGACCGGCGTGGCGCCGACCGTCAGAACTGGACGTCGGTGCAGGAGTAGAAGGCGTTGCCGGTGTCGGCGATGTCCCAGACCGCGACGACCACCTGGTGGCCGGTCCGGTCACCGGGCAGGGTCGCGGTGTGACTGACGCTCTGCGGCACCTGGGAGCCGTCGTAGGGGACGGTGAGGAACGGCGTCAGGTCCAGGTCGGCGCGGGTGACCGGCCGGCTCGGGTCGTACCCCTGCCTGGTCAGGTAGTACTCGAAGCCCGAGGTCGCGTGCCGGGCGGTGAAGCTCCAGGTGAAGGTGAGGCTCTGCCCCGCCGTCACCTGCGTGGTCGGCCAGGCACCGCCGTGCGGGTCGTCCAGTTCGGCGAAGCGCCCGTTGCCGCCGGCGCAGATGGTGCCGTCGGCCGGCCCGTCGGACGGGAAGCCCTTCGGCCCCTCGACGCTCTGCGGCTCCCACTGGATCTCGCCGCAGTCCCACGGGACCCCGCCCGCGCCGCAGAGCGCGGCCCTGCTCGGGGGCGTGGAGATGTAGCCGTGCGACTGCGCCGGGAGCGCGAAGGTGAGCGGGATCGCCAGGGCGGCGACGGCCGCCCCGACGAGATGACGTTTGCGCATGGTGCTCCTCCGTGGGGGTGGATGGAGAGTGCGCCGAGCGCAGGCGCGCGCGTGGGGGTGCGCGGCCGGACGGGGAATCCTTGGCATGCCTGCGCCAGCCCGATGCCCACACGGTAGGAGCGCCCGCCCGCGCCCGTCAATGGTCTGAACCACTTTCGGTCGGCCCACCGGTTCCCGTGAACTCCCTTGCACGGCACGATGGTTGAACGGCGGGCGAACAGCGAGCGGCCCCGCCCCCGGCGAACCGGGAGACGGGGCCGCATCGGCAAGGGGGTTACTTCTTGCCCTGGTTCTTGACCGCCTCGATGGCGGCCGCGGCGGCCTCCGGGTCGAGGTAGCGGCCGCCCGGGTTCAGGGGCTTGAAGTCGGCGTCGAGCTCGTAGACGAGCGGGATGCCGGTCGGGATGTTCAGGCCGGCGATGGCGTCGTCGGAGATGCCGTCGAGGTGCTTGACCAGCGCGCGCAGGCTGTTGCCGTGGGCGGTGACCAGGACGGTCTTGCCGGCGGCGAGGTCCGGGACGATCGCGTCGTACCAGTACGGGAGCATCCGGTCGACGACGTCCTTGAGGCACTCGGTGCGCGGGCGCAGCTCGCTCGGGATGTCGGCGTAGCGGGCGTCGCCGGCCTGCGAGTACTCGTCGTCGTCGGACAGGACCGGCGGCGGGGTGTCGTACGAGCGGCGCCAGAGCTGGAACTGCTCCTCGCCGAACTCCGCCAGGGTCTGGGCCTTGTCCTTGCCCTGGAGCGCGCCGTAGTGGCGCTCGTTCAGGCGCCAGCTGCGGCTGACCGGGATCCAGTGGCGGTCGGCCTTGTCCAGGGCGATCTGCGAGGTGCGGATCGCGCGGCGCAGCAGCGAGGTGTGCAGCACGTCGGGCAGCAGACCCTCGGCGGCCAGGAGCTCGCCGCCGCGGGCGGCCTCCTTCTCGCCCTTCTCGTTGAGGTCGACGTCGACCCAACCGGTGAACAGGTTCTTCTGGTTCCACTGGCTCTCGCCGTGGCGGAGCAGGATGAGTCGGTACGTCGTGTCAGCCATGGCGCCCAGCTTAGTGGAGCTCCGAAAACCCCTGGCCGGGACCTTTGTCCATGAGTAATGTGTGCATCGCACTTCTGACACTTACACCTTTCGGCTGAGCGGACCTGCCCGTGCCGCTCGCCGGACGCCTGCCTCCGGGAGTCCCCACATGCCCGTCGCACCGCCCGTCCCTGCCCGGATCCGGAGAGTCGTCCGGGAGACGACGGGCGGACTGCCACGCCAGTTCTGGTGGCTCTGGACCTCGACGCTGATCAACAAGCTCGGCGCCTTCGTGGTCACCTTCCTCGCCCTCTACCTGACCACCGAGCGGGGCTACTCGGACTCCTACGCGGGTCTGGTGGCCTCGCTGTTCGGCCTCGGCTCGGCGATCGCCGCGATCGGCGCGGGCGTGCTGACCGACCGGATCGGCCGTCGGCCGACGCTGGTCGCCGCGCAGCTCGGCACGGCGCTGTTCACGGCCGTGCTCGGCTTCGCGGACGGGCCGGTGGCGATCGCGGTGGTGGCGTTCCTGGTGGGGTTTTGCAACAACGCCACCAGGCCCGCCACCTCGGCGATCATCGCCGACCTCGTCCCGGCCGAGGACCGGGTCCGGGCCTACTCGCTGAACTTCTGGGCGATCAACATCGGCTTCGGCCTCTCCGCCGCCGCGGCCGGCCTGATCGCCACCCACGGCTACCTCACGCTGTTCCTGCTGGACGCGTTCAGCACGCTGGTCTGCGCCGTGGTGATCTTCGTCCGCATCCCGGAGACGAAGCCGGCGATGACGGCCGCCGAGGCGAAGGAGCCGGCGGTCGGGCTCGGCACGGTGTTCCGGGACGGCCGCTTCATGTCGGCCGTCGGGCTGACCCTCGTGCTCGCGCTGATCTTCCAGCAGGGCAGCACCACCCTGGCCGTCGACATGGGCCACGCGGGCATCACTTCCACCGAGTACGGGCTGGTCATCGGCCTCAACGGGCTGCTGATCGTGGTCCTGCAGATCCCGCTCACCCGGTGGATGGAGGGCCGCTCGCGGACCCGCCTGCTCATCGCCAGCTGCCTGCTCACCGGCTGGGGCTTCGGCCTCGCGGCCCTGGCCGGGTCGTCCGCCTGGGTCTTCGCGGGTTCCGTCGCGGTCTGGACGATCGGCGAGATCCTCAACGCGCCGACGATGATGAGCCTCGTCTCCGAGCTCGCGCCGACCCACGCGCGCGGCCGCTACCAGGGCGTCTACTCGCTCTCCTGGGCGCTCGCGTCGTTCCTCGGTCCGGGGGCCGGCGGCGTGCTGCTGGACCGGGCCGGGCCGGCGGTGCTGTGGGGGGTGTGCGCGGTCCTCGGCAGCGCCGCGGCGCTCGGGTACGTGGTGCTGGGGCGCCGGACGGGCGGCGCGGCGGGCCGGGCGCCCCGGGCGGAGAACGTCACGGAGGTCCCGGCCGCCGCGCCCACCGAGGTCACCGGGGCGGGCGGAGGCGCCGGGGTCGCAGGGGCGGCGGCCGAGGCCGCGAAGGCTCCTGCGGGCGCCTGAGGCCCGCCGCGGAGGCCGGGTCAGTCGGCCTTCGGGGCGGCCAGGTGGGCGAAGGCGGCCAGGTTGCGGGTGGACTCCCCGCGCTTGGTCCGCCACTCCCACTCCCGCCGGATCGCCGAGGCGAAGCCCAGCTCCAGCAGGGTGTTGAACGGCTCGTCGGCGTTCTCCAGCACCGTCCCGAGCAGCCGGTCGACGGTGTCCGGGGTGAGCGACTCCAGCGGGAGGCGGCCCGCCAGGTAGACGTCGCCGAGCGCGTCCATCGCGTAGGCGACGCCGTAGAGGCGGGTGTTGCGCTCCAGCAGCCAGCGGTAGACGGCCTCGTGGTTCTCGTCCGGGCGGCGGATCACGAAGGCGTTGACCGACAGCGTGTGGTCGCCGACCCGCAGGGCGCAGGTGGTGCTCAGCTTGCGGGTGCCCGGGAGGGTCGCCACCAGCGTGTACGGGTCGGCGGCGGCCGGTTCCCAGGCCACGCCGGCCTCGTCCAGGGCGGTGCGCAGGAGGGTCAGGGCCTCGTCCTTGGTGCGGGTTGCCATGGGGGTGACGTTACTCGGCGGTACGGGCGGTGCGCAGCAGGCGGTGCGCAGCAGGCTGTGCGCAGCAGGTGGCGTGCAGGAGGCGGGGGTCCTGCGGCGCCGGGGCCTCGCCCCTGGCGGGGGCGGGCCGTGTCAGGCCAGTCGGCGGCGGGCCGTGGTGAGGCGGCCGGCCGGGCGAGCCAGCGTGCCGGCGTACACCTCGGCGGTGGTCGACGCTGCCGTGTCCCAGCCGAAGCCGGACGCGTGCCGGGCCGCCGCCGCGCCCCGCCGCTCGACCAGGCCGGCGTCCGTGACGTACGGCTCCAGCGCGCGCGACCAGTCCCGCGGGTCGTGGCCGTGGACCAGCGTGCCCGTCTCTCCGTCGCGCACCGCGACCGGCAGGCCGCCGACCGCGGCGGCCACCACCGGCGTGCCGCAGGCCTGGGCCTCCAGCGCGACCAGCCCGAAGGACTCGCTGTAGGACGGCATCACGAGGGCCGTCGCCGCCCGGTACCAGTCCGCGAGCTGCGCCTGGCCGACCGGCGGGTGGAACCGGACCACGTCGCAGATGCCCAGCTGCGCGGCGAGCTTGTGCAGGCTCTCCGGCCGGGCGAGCCCACTGCCGGACGGTCCGCCGACCACCGGGACGACCAGCCGCTCGCGCAGGGCCGGGAGGCGTTCGACCAGCTCGGCGACGGCGCGCAGCAGCACGTCCGGCGCCTTCAGCGGCTGGATCCGGCCGGCGAATAGCAGCACGGCGGCGTCCTGCGGCAGGCCCAGCCGGGCCCGCGCGGCCGCCCGCGCCCGCGGCCCGCCGGGCCGGAAGACGTCGAGGTTGACGCCGGGGTGGACGACGGCGAGCTGGTCCGGGCGAGCCGCGTAGTGCCGGGCCAGCTCGGCGGCCTCCTCGGTGGTGTTCGCGATCAGCCGGTCGGCGGCCTCGACCACCTGGGTCTCGCCGATCACCCGGGCCGCGGGTTCGGGAGTGTCGCCCTCGGCCAGGGCGGCGTTCTTCACCTTCGCCATGGTGTGCATGGTGTGCACCAGCGGCACGCCCCAGCGCTGGGCGGCCAGCCAGCCGACCTGCCCGGAGAGCCAGTAGTGCGAGTGCACGAGGTCGTAGTGGCCGGGGCGGTGGCCCGCCTCCGTCCGCAGCACGCCGTGGGTGAAGGCGCACAGCTGGGCCGGCAGGTCCTCCTTGATCAGGCCCTCGTACGGCCCGGCGGTGACGTGCCGCACCAGGACGCCGGGGGCCAGCTCGACGGTGGGGGCGTCGTCCGAGCAGGTCGCCCGGGTGAACACCTCGACCTCGACGTCGAGCGCGGCGAGGCGCTTGGCCAGCTCGACGATGTAGACGTTCATCCCGCCCGCGTCGCCGGTGCCGGGCTGGTGCAGCGGCGAGGTGTGCACGCTGAGCATGGCTATCCGGCGGGGGCGGCGGCGGCCCGTGACCAACGACTGGAGACGACCGCGCGCGGGCGCGGCCGGCTGGGCGCGGCGTACCGAACGGACGGGGTGCTGGATCACCTGGCTGAAGCCTCCTCTGTGCGGCCCGTCTCCGGCGGCCCGCATCCGGCCCGCCTGCTGTCCGGTGTGCGCTGCCCCGTCCGGGCCCACACATCACCACCAGTGTGCCAACCACTCGGATGATGCCCGGCATTCCCGGATCGCCGACCTGATCACCGACCGGTCCCTGGATTGGCCGCCGACCGGTCCCTGGATTGGCCGCCAGCCGGTCCCCGGACGGACCGCCGGCCGGGTCCATGGACGGACAACGGTGCAGGTGGCAGGGGTCGGGCCGGGCCCCTCGGTACCCTTCTGGACATGGCCGCCTCCTTCGACCCCTCGCCCCCGTCCGCCCGCGGACGCAGCGGGCGGCCGGTCGGGACGGTCACCCGGGGCACCACCAACACCAACCGGCTCCGACGGATGGACCGCTGGATCGCCCACGCCCTCGGCCGCGCGCTGCGCTCCGCCGACCGGCCGCCGGTCGCCGTCGACCTCGGCTACGGCGCCGCCCCCTGGACCGCCGTCGAACTGGCCGGACGGCTGCGCGCGGTGCGGCCGGACGTCCGGGTGGTCGGGATCGAGATCGAGCCGGAGCGGGTCGCCGCGGCCCTGCCGTACGCCGCCCCGCCGCTGCTCACCTTCCGGCGCGGCGGCTTCGAGGTGCCGCTCGACGGCGGCGCGCCGGCCCAGCTGATCCGGGCCGCCAACGTCCTGCGGCAGTACGACGAGTCGGCGGTGGGCGCGGTGTGGGAGCGGCTCTGCGCGCGGCTGGCGCCGGACGGGCTGCTCGTCGAGGGCACCTGCGACGAGATCGGGCGGCGCCACGTCTGGGTCGCGCTCGGCCCGGAGGGCCCGCGGACGGTGACCTTCGCGGCCCGGCTGGGCGGCCTGGAACGGCCTTCCGACCTGGCCGAGCGGCTGCCGAAGGCGCTCATCCACCACAACGTGCCGGGCCGGCCGGTGCACCGGTTCCTCGCCGACTTCGACCGGGCCTGGGCGGCCGCGGCGCCGTACGGGGCGTTCGGGGCGCGCCAGCGCTGGGTGGCCGCGTGCACGGCCCTGGCGGGCGACTGGCCGCTGGTGGACGCGCGCGGGCGGTGGCGGCAGGGCGAGGTCACGGTGCCCTGGACGGCGCTCGCACCGTAGCGGGGCGTTGGGCGGGGACGTCGGGGCGGTGCGGCGGGGACGTCGGGGCGGTGCGGCGGGGACGTCGGGGCGGTGCGGCGGGGTGTGGCGTCCGGACACCGGCGGCAACACCCACGTTTCACTCGAACGAGTTATCGAATTCCTCTGGCGCGTTGACGCCCCGTCACGCCACGATGGAGGTCACCGGGCGGCGCCCACACCGCCGCCCGCCCGCAGCACGTCCGCCGCACGTCCCGCTCAGCCGTCCGACCGCAGCTCCGCCCACGCCCGTTCGAACACGCCGTACATCTCCGCCCCGAACAGCACGAACCGCACCTCGTCCAGCCCCGCCCCGGCCCGCTCGTCGCCGCCGCCCACCGCCTCGGCGACGGTGGAGAGCGCGATCCGGGCCGCGTCGGCCGGCGGCCACCCGTAGATCCCGGCCGACACCGCCGGGAAGGCCACCGTGCGCGCGCCCAGCTCCGCCGCCGTCCGCAGCGACTCGCGATAGCAGGAGGCCAGCAGCCCCGCCCGCTCCTCGTAATCCTCCGCCCGGTACACCGGCCCGACGGTGTGCACCACCCACCGCGCCGGCAGCCGGCCGGCCGTCGTCGCCACCGCCCGCCCGGTGGGCAGCCCCTTGCCCCAGTGCGAGGCCCGCAGCCGCCGGCACTCCTCCAGGACCTGCGGCCCGCCCTTGCGGTGGATCGCGCCGTCCACCCCGCCGCCGCCCAGCAGAGAGGAGTTCGCGGCGTTCACCACCGCGTCCACCTGCTGCTCCGTGATGTCACCCTCGACCAGGGTGATCCGCGTCACCATGATGTTGCCCCCCTCTCCGCCCGCCCCGGCACCCGCCGGGGCCGGGCCCGAGTCGCCGTCCGAGTCCGATCACCACACCGCCACCGGCGTGGCAATAGCCACAACGGCCCCGGCGGGCCAGAGAAATCCCCGGAGATCACGTTATGGTCGCGAGAAGTTCCCCGACGCAGGGTGCCACGCGGGCACTGCGGACGGACGCCGGCCGTTACGCACTCGGGGAAAGGGAGGAATCACCGATGCCCGCAACGGGAGACGGGCGGGCACGAGGTGCCGCGGACCTGTCGGACGCCCTCGACGGCGCCCTCCCGCGCCGTGCCCGCATCCACCCCGTCCCGGTCGGCCCGCTCACGGACGCTCCCCCGATACCTCACCCCCGATCGCGGGCCGCAAACCCGTCGGCGGCCGGCGAAGGTGACGCCGCGGCCGGCGGCGCCCCGCTCAAGCTGCTGGTCATCGAGGACGATGCCTCCGACGCCCAGCTGATCAAGGCCGCGGTCGCCGACAGCGGCACCGCCATCGAGGTGCACTGGGCCCGCGGCCTGGAGCAGGCCACCGGCCTGCTCGCCCCGCCGCCCACCGGCGCCCGGCGCGGCCGCCCGCGCGGCACCGAGTTCAGCTGCGTCCTGCTCGACCTCGCCGCGCCCTCCGACCTGCCCCACCCCTCCGACTCCTCCGACGGGCTGGAAGGCCTCCACGAACTCCTCCGCCGGGCCCCGCACACCGCCGTCGTCGTGCTCACCGACGCGGCCGGCGCCGAACTGGGCGCCGCCGCGGTCGCCGCCGGCGCCCAGGACTTCCTGATCAAGCACGAGACGGACGGCCCGCTGCTCGCCCGCGCCCTGCGCTACGCCGTCGAACGCAAGCGCGCCGACGAGTCCCAGCGCCGCCTGGTCGAGGCCGAACTGCGCGGCCAGGAGAACGCCCGCCTCCAGCGCCACCTCCTGCCCACCCCGCTGCTCGACGGCGCCGGCCTCTCCTTCACCCGCCGCTACCGCCCCGGCCGCCGCCGCGCCCTGCTCGGCGGCGACTTCTACGACGCCGTCCGCACCGACGACGGCACCATCCACGTCGTGATCGGCGACGTCTGCGGCCACGGCCCGGACGAAGCCGCGCTCGGCGTCGCGCTCCGCATAGCGTGGCGCACCCTCGTCTTCGCCGGCCTCACCGGCGAGGCCCTGCTCACCACCCTCCAGCACGTCCTCGAACACGAGCGGCGCAGCGACGAGATCTTCGCGACGCTCTGCATGCTCGTCATCGAACCCGGCGGCGAGTGCGGCGACCTCGACGCGCTCGGCGCCTGCGAACGGGCCCGCCTCTATCTCGCCGGACACCCGGCGCCCCTCCTGCTCGGCGCCGACCACCAGCCGCTGACCCTGCCCTCCGACCTCGCCGGGCCGGCGCTCGGGCTGCTGCCGTGCGACGACGGCGAGGCCGCCTGGCCCGCTCACGAGATCGAACTCCGGCCCGGCTGGCGGCTGTTGCTCTACACCGACGGACTCATCGAGGGCCGGGTCGGGGCCGGGTCCCGGCGCCTCGGCCAGGACGGTCTCGCCGACCTGGTCGGCGACCACCAGTCCGCCGGGCTCACCCGCGGCCGGCTGGTCGACAGCGCGATCGCCGAGGTCGAGGAGCTGAACGGTGGCGCGCTGACGGATGACGTCGCGGTGCTGTTGCTGGAGCGGAACCCGGTGCAGCTCATCCTGGGGTGAGCTCTGGGGGCACTGCTTGAGCTGGTGCACGAAAAACGGTGCTGCCCGGGGAGGCGTTTTGTGGCCTCTCCCGGGCAGCACCGCTTTCTTTCCGCTTTCTTTCTGCGCTTTGTCACCAGGGTCCGTACGGCCCCATGTTGCTCCGGCCGCCACCGCCCCGGCCGCCGCGGTTGGTCAGCTCCCGGATCGCCGGACGCACGTCCACCATGTAGACGATCGACGCCACCAGCCCGGCGAGCGTCCCGATGCCGGTGAAGAAGTTCACGCCGAACAACAGGTCCCAGCCGAACGCGATCCCCAGGATCGCCAGCCAGAAGCCCTTGGTCTTCTTGTCCGCGGCCCGGTAGGCGTCCTCCCGGCGGGACGCGCCGTCGATCAGGGCGAACAGCTTGAAGCCCAGGATGGCGACGGACATCCACCAGATCGGGTTCAGATAGGACAGGCCCAGAACCTGGTTCACTCCGCCCATGGCGGTCTCCTCTGTCTCTCGGCTCCGGTGTGCGGGCCGCCGTCCATCCTGGCACGGCGACCGTCCGCCAAGCCGTCAACGTTCCGCGGTCGGTGGATGTGCCCCGTTCGGTGGCGCTTCACTCTCCGCGGGGAGCGTCCTTGCGGGTGCGGGAGGTCTTCTTCGGCGCGGGCTCGGCTGCGGCTGCGGCTGCGGCTGCGGCTGCGGCTGCGGCATCGTCCTCGATGACCTCGGCGTCGATCACCGCGGGCTCGGTCGGCTCGGTCGGCTCGGTCGGCTCGGTCTGGGAGCCCGGGCGGGTGCGCTCGACCACGACCTTGCCGCGCTCAGCGAGCTCGTCGTACGTCTCCTTCGCCTTGACCGCCAGCTCGACCGCCCGGCCGACCTGCTGGATGGCGAAGTCCTGGGCCCGCTCCTGCAGCGCCTTGAAGTCCGTGGGCAGCGTGGTGACCGTCTCGGCGACCTTGGCCTGCGCCTCGGCGAGCTTCGCCTGCGCCTCCTGCAGCCGGGCACCGGCCATCTCCTGCGCGCCCTTGCGGTCCGCGGCCAGCGCCTCGACCTTGCCCGGCACCTCGCGCAGCTTCTCGTAGGCGAGGTCACCGGCGCCGGCGAGGGCGTACAGCGGGGTCGGGTCGGTGAGGGTCTTCTTGAGCTCGTCGGTGATCGGCATGACCGGTCCTCCCGGTGGGTGTCTAGGCGGCTGGGCCGTCGGTCGTCGGTTGTGCGGGTGTCGTCGGCTGTGCGGGTGTCGTCGAAGTGCCGCTGTTGGTGCCGGCCTCGGCTGCCGGGTCCCGGCGGGCGGCGTTCTCCTTCAGGAAGGCTTCGTAGACCGCCAGCAGCGCCTGCTTCTGCTGCTCGTTGATCAGCGGATCGGCGAGGATCGAGGCCCTCAGCTCCAGACCCTCGTCCCGCCGCTCCTCCAGGATCCCGGCCTGGACGTACAGCGTCTCGGCCGAGATCCGCAGCGCCTTCGCGATCTGCTGGAGGATCTCCGCGCTCGGCTTGCGCAACCCTCGCTCGATCTGGCTGAGGTACGGGTTGGACACGCCGGCGGCCTCCGCCAGCTGGCGCAGCGAGTACTGCGCGTTGCGGCGTTGCTCGCGGATGTACTCGCCGAGCGAGCCGACGTTCAGTGAGGCCATGTCCACAGGGTGCAACATGGCGCTTGCAAATGCAAGCAGGGTGCTAGCTGGAGCAAACGTGGGGGCCGCTGCGCGGGGCTTGGGGTGCGGGGTGGGCTTTCGGGTGGGTGGGGGGTGGCGGGGGTGGCTCCGGGGGTGGCCCCGCCCGGGGCTGGGT
>NZ_JBHWGV010000142.1:0-22007 GCF_042732955.1 Kitasatospora sp. NPDC059747
CCCCGCGCCGCGGCCCCCGGCCGCGGCGGCCGCCGCCACCGCCGACGACCCGATCGCGATCGTCGGCATGGCCTGCCGCCTGCCCGGCGGGATCGGCACGCCCGAGGAGCTGTGGGCGCTGGTCGCCGAGGGCCGCGAGGGCATCTCCGACTTCCCGACCGACCGCGGCTGGGACCTCGACACCCTGCTCGGCGGCGGCCCCGGCGACCGGGGGCGCAGCGCCACCGCGAAGGGCGGCTTCCTGCACGGGGTGGCCGACTTCGACGCCTCCTTCTTCGGCATCTCGCCGCGCGAGGCCCTCGCCATGGACCCGCAGCAGCGGCTCCTGCTGGAGACGTCCTGGGAGGCCGTCGAGCGCGCCGGGATCGACCCGACGGCGCTGCGCGGCAGCCGGACCGGCGTCTTCGTCGGCACCGGCGGCCAGGACTACCTGACGCTCGTCATGAACGCCCGGGAAGACATCGAGGGCCACGCGAGCACGGGCCTGGCCGCGAGCGTGGTCTCCGGCCGGATCTCCTACACCTTCGGCCTGGAGGGCCCGGCGGTCACCGTCGACACGGCGTGCTCCTCCTCCCTGGTGGCGATGCACCTGGCCGCGCAGTCCCTGCGCAGCGGTGAGTGCACCCTGGCCCTGGCGGGCGGCGTCACCGTGATGTCGTCCTCGCTCGGCTTCCCCGGCTTCACCCGGCAGGGCGGGCTGGCGCCGGACGGGCGGTGCAAGGCGTTCGCGGACGGCGCGGACGGGACGGGCTGGTCGGAGGGCGCCGGCGTGCTGGTGCTGGAGCGGCTCTCGGACGCCCGCCGCAACGGGCACCCCGTCCTCGCCGTCGTGCGCGGCTCCGCCGTCAACCAGGACGGCGCCTCCAACGGCCTCACCGCCCCCAACGGGCCGTCCCAGCAGCGCGTCATCCGCCAGGCCCTCGCCAACGCGCGCCTGTCGGCGGCGGACGTCGACTTCGTCGAGGGCCACGGCACGGGCACGACCCTGGGCGACCCGATCGAGGCCCAGGCCCTCCTCGCGACCTACGGGCAGGAACGCGAGCGCCCGCTGCTGCTCGGCTCGCTGAAGTCCAACATCGGCCACACCCAGGCCGCGGCCGGCGCGGCCGGCGTGATCAAGGCCGTGCTGTCGATGCAGCACGGTGTGCTGCCCCGCACGCTGCACGTGGACGCGCCGTCCTCGCACGTCGACTGGACGGCCGGTGACATCCGGCTGCTCACGCGGGCGGAGGAGTGGCCGCAGACCGGCCGGCCGCGCCGCGCGGGCGTGTCGGCCTTCGGGATCAGCGGCACCAACGCGCACGTGATCGTCGAGCAGGCGCCGCCGGCCGAGGCCCCCGCGCCGGAGCCGTCGGTGGCGCCGGGCGTGGTGCCGTGGGTGCCGGCGGGCAAGTCGGAGGCGGCGCTGGACGCGCAGCTCGCGCGACTGGGAGGGCTGGACGCCTCGCCGGTGGACATCGGCCTCTCGCTGGCCGCCGGTCGGTCGCGCTTCGCGCACCGGGCGGTGCTGCTGGACGGCGCCGAGGTGGCCAGGGGCGTCGCCGACGGCGAGCGCAGGACGGCACTGCTGTTCTCCGGACAGGGTGCCCAACGCCTCGGCATGGGCCAAGAGTTGTACGCCCGCTTCCCCGTCTTCGCCGAGGCCTTCGACGCGGTGTGCGCGCAGTTCGATCTGCCCGTCCGCGATGTGGTGTGGGGCTCGGACGAGGAGCTGGTGAACCGGACGGAGTTCGCCCAGGCCGGGCTGTTCGCGGTCGAGGTGGCGCTGTACCGGCTCGTCGAATCGCTGGGTGTGCGGGCCGAGTTCGTCGCGGGCCACTCGATCGGCGAGATCGCGGCCGCGCATGTGGCCGGGGTGTTCTCGCTGGAGGACGCCTGCACGCTGGTGAGCGCTCGCGGCCGGCTGATGCAGGCGCTGCCGGAGGGCGGCGCGATGCTCGCCGTGCAGGCCACGGAGGACGAAGTCCTGCCGCTGCTGGGTGACTTCGTCTCGATCGCGGCCGTCAACGGTCCGACCTCCGTGGTCGTGTCGGGCTCTCTCGAAGCGGTGGCGGCGATCGAGGCGCACTTCGCCGACCGGCGGACCACGCGGCTCAAGGTCTCGCACGCGTTCCACTCGCCGCTGATGGATCCGATGTTGGAGGACTTCCGCGAGGTCCTCAACGGGCTGACGTACCAGGCCCCTTCGATCCCGCTGGTCTCCAACCTGACCGGCTCCCTGGACGGCGACGTCACCACCCCCGACTACTGGGTGCGCCACGTCCGCGAGGCCGTCCGCTTCGCCGACGGGATCCGCACGCTGCACGCCGCCGGTGCGACCGACTTCCTGGAACTCGGCCCCGACGCGGCCCTCGCCCCGGCCGTCCGTCAGACCCTCGCGGACGCCCCGGAGGCCGTGGTCGAGCCGGCCGGCCGCCGTGGCCGTCCCGAGGAGACCGCCCTGCTGACCGCGCTCGCCCGCCTCCATGTCGTCGGCGTGCCCGTCGACTGGACGCGCCTGTTCGACGGCACCGGTGCCCGCCGCACCGACCTCCCGACGTACGCCTTCCAGCGCGAGCGCTACTGGCCGCAGACGCACGCCCCGGCCGCCGGCCCCGGCGTCGCCGTGCAGGACGACCCGCTGGACGCCCGCTTCTGGGCCGCCGTCGAGGGCGAGGACCTGGACGCGCTGGCCGCCGACCTCGCCGTGGACGGGGACGCGCTCGGCGCGGTGCTCCCCGCCCTGTCCGCCTGGCGGCGCCACCACCGCGACCAGTCCCTGCTGGACGCGCTGCGCTTCCACGAGTCCTGGCGCGCGCTGCCGGGCGGCTCGACGGCCCGGCCCTCCGGCCCGTGGCTGGTGGTCACGCCGGCCGAGGACGGCGACGAGGCGTGGACGGAGGCGGCCTGCGAGGCGGTCGGACCGGACGCCCTGCTCCTGTCCGTGCCCGCCCCGCAGCGCGCCGAGCTCGCCGCGCTGCTGCGCGAACTGCCCTCGACCGGGCGCCCGTTCACCGGCGTCCTGTCCCTCCTCGCGCTCGGCCGCGGCACCGACCCGGCCGCGGTGACCCTCGCCCTCCTGCAAGCCCTGGGCGACGCGGACGTCACCGCGCCGCTGTGGAGCCTGACGCGCGGCGCGGTCGCCGTGGCCCGCACCGACGCGCCGACCGCGCCCGAGCAGGCCGCCGTGTGGGGCCTCGGCCGGGTCGCCGCGCTGGAGCACCCCCAGCAGTGGGGCGGCCTCGTCGACCTGCCCGGGGCACCGGACCAGACCGCGGTGCGCCGGCTGGCCGCCGTCCTCGCCGGCGCGGACGGCCCGGACGGCTCGGACGCCGAGGACCAGATCGCGATCCGCACGGCCGCCGTCCACGCCCGCCGCCTGGTCCCGGCCCCGGCCGGCGCAGCCGACGCGGGCTGGACACCGGGGGCGACCCCGGGCACCGTGCTGATCACCGGCGGCACCGGCGGCCGGGGCGCCGCGGTGGCCCGACAGCTCGCCGCCGCGGGCGCGAGCCACCTGCTGCTGGCGAGCCGCCGCGGCCCCGACGCCCCCGGCGCCGCCGCCCTCGCCGAGGAGCTGAGCGGCCTGGGCGCCGCCGTGACGATCACCTCCTGCGACGTCGGCGACCGCGAGGCCCTCGCCGCCCTGCTGGCCGCGATCCCCGCCGACGCCCCGCTCACCGCCGTCGTCCACGCGGCGGGCACGGTCGACGACGGCGTCCTCGACGACCTGACGCCCGAGCGCCTCGCCGCCGTCCACCGGGTCCGCGCCGGGGCCGCCCTCCACCTCGACGAGCTGACCCGCGGCCTCGACCTGACGGCCTTCGTGCTCTGCTCCTCCGTCGCGGGCGCCGTCGGCACCCCCGGCCGCGCCACCCTGGCCGGCCCGGCCGCCGTCCTGGACGCGCTCGCCCAGCGCCGCCGCGCCGAGGGCCTGCCCGCCACCTCGATCGCCTGGGGCGCCTGGATCGGCGCCGAGTACACCGGCCCCGACGCGGGCGCCCCGGCCGAGGACGACGGCCGCACCCAGCGCGCCGCCGTCCCCGCCCTGCACCCCGAGCTCGCCCTGGCCGCGCTGCGCCAGGCCGTCACCCGCCCGGCCCCGGCGCTCGTGCTGCTCGACCTGACGCAGCCGCAGGTCCTGGAGAGCCTGGTCGGCCTGCGCGGCAACCCGCTCCTGCGCGACCTCCCCGCCGCCCGGCCCGCCCTGGACGCCGCCGCCGCGGCCCGCCGCGACTACGCGAGCGCCGCCTCCGAGCTCACCGGCCGCCTGCGCGCCCTCACCCCGGCCGAGCGCACCGCCCTGCTCACCGACCTCGTCCGCACCCACGTCGCCGCCGTGCTCGGCTACGCCGACCGCTCCGCCGTCGCCCCGGACCGCAAGTTCCGCGACCTCGGCTTCGACTCGCTGACCGCCGTCGAGCTGCCCGCCCGGCTCGGCGCGGCCACCGGCCTCAAGCTCCCCGCCACCTCCGTCTACGACTACCCGACCGCCCAGGCCCTCGCCGAGCACCTGCTGGCCGAGCTCCTCGACACCCCCGCCGACCCGCAGCAGCCCGCCGTCCGGGCCGCGGTCGACGACACCGACCCGATCGTGATCGTCGGCATGGCCTGCCGCCTGCCCGGCGGCGTCACCTCGCCCGACGAGCTGTGGCGCCTGGTCTCCGAGGGCGGCGACGGCATCGCCGGCTTCCCCGAGGACCGCGGCTGGGACCTGCGGACCCTGCTCGTCGGCGACCGCGACGGCCGCGGCCGCAGCGCCACCCTGGAAGGCGGCTTCATCGACGCCGTCGCCGACTTCGACGCCTCCTTCTTCGGCATCTCGCCGCGCGAGGCCCTCGCCATGGACCCCCAGCAGCGCCTGCTGCTGGAGACCTCCTGGGAGGCCCTGGAGCGCGCCGGAGTCGACCCGCAGCGGCTCGGCGGCAGCCGCACCGGCGTCTTCGTCGGCACCAACGGCCTCGACTACGCGACGCTCATGATGAACTCGCGCGAGGACATCGGCGGCCACGCCGGCACCGGCCTCGCGTCGAGCGTCCTGTCCGGCCGCATCTCCTACACGCTCGGTCTGGAGGGCCCGGCCGTCACCGTCGACACCGCGTGCTCCTCGTCCCTGGTCGCCCTGCACTGGGCCGCCCAGGCGCTCCGCAACGGCGAGTGCGGACTCGCGCTCGCCGGCGGCGTGACGGTGATGACCACGCCGGTGAGCTTCGCCGGCTTCACCGTCCAGAACGGCCTCGCCGCCGACGGCCGCTGCAAGGCCTACTCGGACGCCGCCGACGGCACCAACTGGTCCGAGGGCGTCGGCATGGTCGTCCTGGAGCGGCTGTCCGACGCGCGCCGCAACGGGCATCCGGTGCTCGCCGTCGTGCGGGGCAGCGCCGTCAACCAGGACGGCGCCTCGAACGGCATCACCGCGCCCAACGGCCCGTCCCAGCAGCGCGTCATCCGCCAGGCCCTCGCGAGCGCCGGACTGTCCGCCGCCGAGGTCGACGCCGTCGAGGGCCACGGCACCGGCACCGCCCTCGGCGACCCGATCGAGGCCCAGGCGCTCCTCGCCACCTACGGCAGGAACCGCGAACGGCCGCTGCTGCTCGGCTCGCTGAAGTCGAACATCGGCCACACCCAGGCCGCCGCCGGGGTCGCCGGAGTGATCAAGACCGTGCTCGCCATGCGGCACGGCGTGCTGCCGAAGTCCCTGCACATCGACCGGCCGTCGGCCGTCGTGGACTGGACGGCGGGCTCGATCGACCTGCTCACCGAGGCCCGGCCGTGGCCCGAGGTCGACCGGCCCTGGCGCGCCGGGGTGTCCTCGTTCGGGATCAGCGGCACCAACGCGCACGTGATCCTCGAACAGGCGCCCGCCGCGGCCGAGCCCACCGACGACCAGCGAGTGCTGCCCGCCGTCGTCCCGTGGGTGCTCTCCGGCCGCTCCGAGGACGCGCTGGAGACCCACCTCGCCCGCGCCTGCGCGCTCGAACTCTCCCCGCTGGACATCGGGTTCTCGCTCGCCGCCGGACGCTCCGCCTTCGAGCACCGGGCCGTGCTGCTCGCGTGCAGCGAGGGCCTGACGGAGGTGGCCCGCGGCGTCGCGGCGGACCGCTCGACGGCCTTCCTGTTCTCCGGCCAGGGCTCGCAGCGCCTCGGCATGGGCCGGGAGCTGTACGCGCGCTTCCCGGTGTTCGCGGACGCCTTCGACGCGGTGTGCGCGGTGCTGGACGAGCACCTGGACCAGCCGCTGCGCGCGGTCGTGTGGGGCGAGGACGCGGAGCTGCTCAACCAGACCGCGCACGCCCAGGCCGCGCTGTTCGCGGTCGAGGTGGCGCTCTACCGGCTCGTCGAATCCCTGGGCCTGCGGCCGGACTTCGTCGCGGGCCACTCGATCGGCGAGATCGCGGCGGCGCACGTCGCCGGGGTGTTCTCGCTCGGCGACGCGTGCGCCCTGGTGGCGGCGCGCGGCCGGCTGATGCAGACGCTGCCGTCCGGCGGCGCGATGCTCGCCGTGCAGGCGACGGAGGACGAAGTCCTGCCGCTGCTCACCGAGTTCGTCTCGATCGCGGCCGTCAACGGTCCGGCCTCCGTCGTCGTCTCGGGCTCTCTCGAAGCGGTGGCGGCGATCGAGGCGCACTTCGCCGACCGCCGGACGTCCCGCCTGCGGGTGTCCCACGCCTTCCACTCGCCGCTGATGGACCCGATGCTGGAGGACTTCCGCACCGTCCTCGACGGCCTCTCCTACGGCACCCCGTCGATCCCGCTGGTCTCCAACCTGACGGGCGCGCTGGGCGGGGAGTTCACCAGCCCCGACTACTGGGTGCGCCACGTCCGCGAGGCCGTCCGCTTCGCCGACGGCGTCCGCGCCCTGCGCGAGGCCGGCGCGACCGCCTTCCTCGAACTCGGCCCCGACGGCGTCCTCACCGCCCTCGCCGACCAGAGCCTCGGCGAGGACGCGGACTGCGTCCGCGCCGCCGCCCTGCGCAAGGACCGCGCCGACGAGCGCACCCTCCTCACCGCCCTCGCCGCGCTCCACACGGCCGGCGTCCCGGTCGACTGGGCGGCCCTCTTCGACGGCACCGGCGCCCGCCGGGTCGACCTGCCCACCTACGCCTTCGACCACCGCCGCTACTGGCCGCGCCCGGCCGCCCTCTCCGGCGACGTCGCCTCCGTCGGCCTCGTCCCGGCCGACCACCCGCTGCTCGGCGCCGCCGTGCCGCTCGCCGACGACACCGACGGCGTGCTGTTCACCAGCCGCCTCGCCCTGCGCGTCCACCCGTGGCTGCTCGACCACCGGATCGGCGGCCGGCTCGCCTTCCCCGCCGCCGCCCTCGTCGAACTGGCCGTCCGGGCCGGCGACCAGGTCGGCTGCGGCAGGATCGCGGAGCTGACGCTCGGCGACCCGCTGCCGCTCGCCGAGGACGACGAACCCGTCGTGCAGGTGCGCGTCGGCGCGCCCGACGACACCGGCGCCCGCCCGGTGGCCTGCTACGCCCGCCCCGGCGACGCCGCCCCCGACGAGCCGTGGACGCGCTGCGCCACCGGCACCCTCGTGCCCCAGGACACCGACCTGCCGGACTACGCCCAGGCGGCCTGGCCGCCGGCCGGCGCGCTCGCCGTCGACCTGGACGGCTTCTACCGCGAGCCCGGGCGCGGCCCGGCGTTCCGGGGGCTGCGCGCCGCCTGGCTGCGCGGCGAGGAGGTGTTCGCCGAGGTCGAGCTCGACGGCGAACCCGCCGATGACGCCCGCTACTTCGGCCTCCACCCGGCCCTGCTCGACGCCGCCCTGCACGCCGCCGTCCTGATCGGCGTCGGCACCGAGGAGCAGCTGCCGCAGCCCCGGGCCTGGCAGGGCGTGGCCCTGCACGCCGGGGGAGCGGCCGCCCTGCGGGTGCGCGTCGCCCGCCTCGGGGAGGACACGGTGTCCGTCACCGCCACCGACCCGGCGGGCGGCGCGGTGCTGACGGTCGGCTCGGTCGCCCTGCGCGCCCCGCAGGCCGCCGCTGCCGCCGCCCGCACCGGCCGCGACCCGCTGTTCCGGATCGAGTGGGTCCCCGCCCCGGCCACGCCGCCCGCCGCCACGGCGCCGAGCTGCACCGCGCTCGGCCGGGACGCCTACGGCACGGGATCCTCGGCCGCGACCCTCGCGGACCTCGGCCGCCCGGTGCCCGACCTCGTCCTGGTCGCCCTGGACGGCCCGGCCGGCGACGTCCCCGAGGCCGTCCACGCGCACACCACGCGGGTGCTCGCCCTCGTCCAGGACTGGCTGGCCGACGACCGCGCCGCCGCCTCCCGGCTGGTGTTCGTGACCAGGGGCGCCGTCCGGGCCGCCGACGGCGAGACCGTCCGCGACCTGCCCGGCGGCGCCGCCTGGGGCCTGGCCCGCACCGCGAACTCCGAGCACCCCGGCCGCTTCGCCCTGCTCGACGTCGAACGGACCAAGGACGTGGCCGCGGTGCTGCCGCTGCTGCCCGGCCTGCTGGCCGACGGCGAGGCCCAGTTCGCCGTCCGCGGCGGCGCCCTGCGGGTGGGCCGGCTGGCCCGGCTCGCGGACGCCGCGGGGCTGCTGCCCCCGGCGGGCACGCCGTGGCGGCTGGACGTCGCCGAGGACGTGGCCCTGGTCCCGTCGCCCGAGGCGGCCGGGCCGCCCGCGACCGGGCAGGTCGCCGTCGCCGTCCGGGCCGCCGCGGTTCACGGACACGGCACCGGCGCGGCCGGCGTGGTGACGGCGGTCGGTGACGGCGTGCCGGACCTGCGCCCCGGCGACGAGGTGTTCGGCGTGCTGGCCGCCGGGCCGAAGGCGGTCGCCGACCGGCGCCTGCTGGCCCCGCTGCCCGACGGCTGGTCCTTCGGGGCCGCCGCCGCCCTGGCCGCCGACTTC
This sequence comes from Kitasatospora sp. NPDC059747, assembly GCF_042732955.1. Classification (NCBI taxonomy): domain Bacteria; kingdom Bacillati; phylum Actinomycetota; class Actinomycetes; order Kitasatosporales; family Streptomycetaceae; genus Kitasatospora; species Kitasatospora sp. NPDC059747. The sequence continues at coordinate 8,852 of NZ_JBHWGV010000142.1, forward strand.
GTCCCCGCCCGGCAGGCCCTCGGCGGCCCGGCCGTCCAGGCCGGCCGGACCGGCTGGACCGTCCACGTGCACGCCACCGCCACCGGACCGGCCACCGCCGCCGTCCAGCTCGCCCTGCTCCTCGGCGCCGACGTCTCCGCCACCGCCCCCGACGGCCTGCGCGAGACCCTGCTCGGCCACGGCCTGCCGCCCGAGCGACTCCTCGGGCGCGCGGCGGCGGGCACCGACCTCGTCCTCGACGACGACGCCTTCGCCCACCTGTCCGCACCGGACGCCGACGAGACCGCCGCGATCCTCGCGGAACTCGCCGCCCTCGCCGGACGCGGCGAACTCACCGCGCCGCCCGTCGCCGCGCGCGACATCCGCGACGCCCGCACCGCCGGGGACCCGTACCAGCGGACCGTGCTCACGATGCCCGTGGAGCGCGACCCCGACGGCACCGTCCTGATCACCGGCGGCACCGGCGCCCTCGGCCGCCACCTCGCCCGCCGCCTCGCCGTCACCGGCGCCCGCCACCTGCTGCTCACCAGCCGGCGCGGACCGGACGCCCCCGGCGCGGCCGAACTCCTCGCCGACCTGGCGGCCCTCGGCGCCGAGGCCCGTGTCGTCGCCTGCGACACCGCCGACCGCGCCGCCACCGAAGCGCTGCTCGCCGGCATCCCCGCCGAGCACCCGCTCACCGCCGTCATCCACACGGCCGGTGTGCTGGACGACGGCATCGTCACCGCGCTCACCCCCGAGCGCCTGTCCGCCGTCCTGCGGCCCAAGGTCGACGCCGTCTGGCAGCTCCACGAGCTCACCCGCCACCTCGGCCTCGCGCAGTTCGCCGTCTTCTCGTCCATCGCGGGCGTCATGGGCAGCCCCGGCCAGGGCAACTACGCCGCGGCCAACGCGTTCCTGGACACCCTGATCGACCACCGCAGGTCGCTCGGCCTCGCCGGCACCTCGCTCGCCTGGGGCCCGTGGGCCCAGGAGGCGGGCATGACCAGCGAGCTCAGCGAGACCGACATGCGGCGCATGCAGTCCGGCGGCATCCCGCCGCTCTCCGTGGAGCAGGGCCTCGCCCTGTTCGAGGCCGCGCTCGGCTCCGCCGAACCGCTCGTCATCCCGATGGGCCTGGCCGCCGGGGGCATGCGCCCCCAGGGGCGACGTGCCGCCGCTGTTCCGCGGACTCGTGCGTGCCGCCCGGCGCACCGCCTCCGGTGCCGGCGCGAGCGGTGCCGACGCGGCCGCCGACTTCACCCGGCAGCTGCTCGACCTGAACGAGCGCGACCGCATGCGCTACCTCGTCGACACCGTCCGCGCCGAAGCCGCCGCCGTCCTCGGCCACCCCTCCCCGGAGGCCGTCGACGCCGAACGCGACTTCTACGAGCTCGGGTTCGACTCGCTCACCGCCGTCGAACTGCGCAACCGGATCGCCGCCGTCACCGGCCTGCGGATGCCCGCCACCGTCGTCTTCGACAGCCGCTCGCCCGTCGAGCTCGCCACCTGGATCCGCAGCGAGCTCGCCGACCAGCGCACCGAGGACGGCGAGGGGGCACCCGTCCTCGTCTCCAGCGGTGAACCCGAACTCGACTCCCTGGAGCGCCTGTTCACCGACGCCCTGGCCAACGGCAAGGTGCCCGAGGCCCAACGCATGCTCGCCACCGTCGCCGCCCTGCGGCCCACCTTCGAGGCGACCGCCGAACTGGAGGACCTGCCCTGGGCGACCCGCCTCGCCGAGGGGCCCCGCCCGACCCGGCTGATCTGCGTCAGCGCGCCGACGGCCAACGCGGGCGTGCACCAGTACTCCCGGCTCGCCGCCCACTTCCGCGGCGAGCGCGAGGTGTCGGCGCTCCCGCTGGTCGGCTTCGCCACCGGCGAGCGGCTGCCTGCCACCCCCGAGGTCGCCACCCGGGTGATCGCCGAGAGCGCCCTGCGCGCCAGCGACGGCCACCCGTTCGTCCTCGCCGGCCACTCCTCCGGCGGCTCCTTCGCCTACGCCGCGGCCGGCCTGCTGGAGCACACGTGGGGCATCCGCCCGGCGGGCGTCGTCCTCTTCGACACGCTGAGCTTCCAGCACAACGCCGACGAGGGCACCGACTACACCGGCATGATGCGGCTCAACTTCACCGGCGCCGACTCGCCGGTGCGGCTGACCAACTCCCGCCTGTCCGCCATGGGCCGCTGGATGGTCCTCCTCAACCGCCTGGAGGTCCACCACACCACGGCCCCCGTCCTGCTCGTCACCTGCGACCGCGCCCTGACCGGCGTCGACGAGGCCCCCATCGAGCAGCGCGCCCAGGCCGAACCCCTCGTGCCGGGCGCCCAGGTGCGCGGCGTCGCCGCCGACCACCTGTCGATGATCCGCGAGGACTCGGCCCTCACCGCCGAGATCGTCGAGGAGTGGCTGCGCGGCCGGGAGTGACGCCTTCGAGCGGGCGCGCCGGTCACCCTCCGAGGTGTCCGGCGCGCCCGTCGTCGTTGTGGGGGTCATTCGTTGCGGGTCGTGCTCGGCCCGACGAGCCGCCCGTCGACCCGGGCACGGTCACTCTCAGCGCGCAACATTGTCCTCGGTGGTGGGGGTGAGCTGCAGGTGGATCGCGAGGACGCCGAGCGCTTCCTTCTCCGGCGGGTAGATCTCGCGGCAGGCCGCGAGCAGTTCGGCCCGAACCATGCCCTCGCTGCCGATCGCCTCGTTGTCTTCGGCGTCGAGCATCGCTTCGAAGGTCGGGTACTCGGTGACCTTGACGACCTGGGTACGGCAGCGAGTCCCGCCGGACTCGAAGACGAGGGCCTGGCCGGGGTGGATCCTGCGCATGCTCGGGTAGCCGACGCGGACCTCGATCGTCTTGGTGCCGTCGGCGATCAGGTCGAGGTAGGGGCGACGGATCTGGATGACGCGGTCCTGCTCGGGCATGAGCTCTCTTTCTACACCGGGGTGGACAGGGCGGACAGGCGCTCGCGAAGTTCGCCGGCGGCGCCGTGGCCGGGGTAGCGGCGGGCGAGGTAGGTGGTGAGGTCGGTGGCGCGGTTGCGTACGGAGTCGACCACGCGGTCGGAGCCGAGTGCTTCAGTGCCGAGGGCGACGGCGTCGTCGGGTGCGCCGAGCTGGGCGTGGGCGAGTGCCAGGTCGATGCGGGCGATGGCCTCGCGGCTGGGCGAGCGGGATGCGGCCGGGGCGGCCTCGTAGACCTGCAGGGCGTGCTCGGCATGCCTTCGGGCGTTCTCGGCCTGGCCGAGCCGGATGTAGGCGGTGGCCGGGTAGGAGGTGAGGGCGTAGTCGGCGAGCGGCAGCGGGTCCAGGCCGAAGCGGTGGGCCATCCGGACGGGCAGGAAGCGGTGGGCTTCCTCGGCGGCACGTAGGGAGGCGGTGAAGCCGTCAGCGTCGCCGTCCGCCGCCGCCGCGCGGGCGGCCTGGGCGTGGAGACGGACGGTCAGCGGATGGGTGGTCGGCGCCTGGGTGAGGCCGCGGAGGGCGGCGGCGAGCGCCCGGTCGGCGCGGTGCTCGTACAGGTTGATGGAGGCGGCGGCGTCCATGGCCCAGGCGCACAGTTCGCCGTGGCCGGCCTGCCGGCCATGGACGAAGGAATCGTTGGCGAAGGCGAGACCGGCGCGGGGATTGCCGAGGTCGTGGGCGAGCCAGGCGAGGAGTTCGGAGAGCCACCCGGCGTAGGCGAGCAGTTCGCGGCCCTGCTCGTGGGTGTGCTTCGCCTTCAACAGCGCGTCCACCTTGCGCCGGTAGTCCAGCGCCTCGGCGAACACCTGGTGCGGGGGGTTGATGGAGTAGGCGTCGTTGAAGTCGGTGACAGCGAGGTCCAGGTGGTCGAGCGTCCCGGCACCCAGTGAGCTGGCCTCGGCCTGGCGCGTGAACTCCAGCGCCTCGGCGGCGGCCTGGTCGAGGATCTGGGCGACAGCGGCGGGCGCCGCGATGGCGATCCCGGTGAGCATGAGCGCGGTTCGCCGTTTCGTGGCCGCCACCTCCTCCAGCCCCGTTTCCGCATCGGCGGGTCCTGCTGCGAGTGTCGCACCGTCCGGTCCTTCGGCGCAGGTCTGCGCGGGTGTGTAGTCGGCGGCCAGCCCGAGCTTGACCGGGCTGGTCCGCAGGAGGCGGCAAAGTAGGTCCTGGTACTCCGGACTCGGCGCCTTACCGGCCTCCCAGTCCTTCCAGGAGCGTTCGGTGAGCCCGACCTTGCGGAGCCGCTCCCTCTCCACCAGGTCGTGCGCCGCCTGAACCGCCTCGGTGACCGTCCAGCCCATTGCCACCCGGAAGGCCTTGAGCGGGCGGTGGCCGCAGTGCGCCGCGATCTCCTTGGCGATCAGCTCGACCAGGTCGTGCGGCACCGGCTCGGGGCTTCCGGCCTGACCGAGCGTCCGCTCTCTGATCCGGCGCCCGCAGGCCGCGGTGTGCGCGCCGTCCGGCGAGGTCGTGCTGGTGACGGTCATGGGTGACCTCCCCCTTGTATGCGCTGCCCGCTGTCTGGCACGGCGTCGCTCTGCTCCCCGGATTTGCCTTGCCGTCGGCTGTTCGAACCGTCCTCGCGTGGGCGGGGTCGCCGTCCGGGACGGGCGGTGGCTTCGCCCTGACCGGGCGGCGATCTCTCACTACAAGCGACCAAGCCGTCACGCCAGGCTAGCGGGTGACGCCACATCAGGTGCCGTCCTTTCGACGGTGAAGGAGGCAGTCGTGCGCATCCTCGTGGACGGGCTCGACATGTCCGGCAAGACGACCACGGTCCAGACCCTCATCTCCCTGCTCGACAGTTGCGGCATCCCGGCGGTACGCCACCGCGGCATGCTTGCCGAGCACCACCCGATCGAGCCGCTGCTCAAGCGGCTCCCGCTCGTGCGCCAGGCCGAGTCCAGCGCCATCACCGCCGCCTTCCTGGTCGGCGGGTACGCCTTGGACGCCGCGCTGTTGCACGTCGACCCGCCCCGCACCGGCGGCGCGGTCCTCATCCAGGACGGGTACGCCGACCGGACCGCGGCCTTCGGCATGGCCGGCGGCCCCTACCTGACCGCCGCGCTCAGCCTCTGGGGGGCGCGCTACTTCGCCCCGTTCGACGTCGCCGTCTACCTTCACGCCTCCCCCGACGTCCGGCGCACGCGGATGGAAGGCCGGGAGGAGGTGGACTCCGCCGACCGGCGCAGTGTCGAGGACGAGGCCTTCGCGGCGCGGTTCAACGCGGCGCTGCTGCACGGCATGGCCCGCCGCCACGGGGACCGGCTGCTGGTCTTCGACACCGCCGAGCACAGCCCCGAGGAGATCGCCAAGCACGTCTTGGCCAAGGTCGGGCTGGCGTTCACCGTTCCGGCGCCCTGGACGGTACCAGCCGAGGAGAGCACCGCGATGGCCGCTGGGAGGATCGCGTGACCAGCGCGCCGATTACCGTGGACGCCGGAGTATGGGGTGAGGCCGCTCGCAGCCTCACCACCGCGCTGGGCCACAGCGTCCTCGTCAGCGTCGAGCGGTTCACCACCGCCGGCCGGACGACCTACACGGGCCCGTTCCCCCTGGAAGCGGCCCGCCCGGCGCTGGCGATCGGCTGCTACCGGCCCTGGCCGGAGGCCGCACCGCTGCGGGTGCTCGCCGCTGAGAGCGGCACCCGGGTGCGCGGCATCGCCCAGCGGCGCAACTGGATGACCGGCATCGACCGGCCGGCCCGCTCGGCGATCGCCGCGCTGGACCGGCCGGTGATCATCTCTGCCTGGTACGGCACCGATCTCCTGCGGTCCTGGGCCGGTCCGAGGGGTGTGGTCGCGGCGATAGAACACGGCCTGCGTGCTCGGATCGAGGACAAGGCCTACTTCGGCGAGCTGCTGCTGGGCGCTCAGGTCCCTGCCGCCCTCCGACTGCCCGGGGTACGGGTCGACGGCCCGCTCCCGGGCCTGGCGGAGCTCCGCCGCCGGGTCGGCGCCGTGCGGCTGGTGGTGCAGTGCGGCGCCGACTCCGGCGGCCGGGGCACGGTCTTCGTGGACGACGAGCCCGACCTGGCCAGAGCGGCCCGGATGCCGGGCCCGTACCGGGTCACCGCGTTCACCCCCGGCTGGTCCTCGAACGTCACCGTGCTGTCCGTGCCGGACCACCGCGGCGCCCTGCGGGTCTACGTCGACCGGCCCTCCCACAAGGCCGTCGGGGTGCCGGAAGCCGGGATCGGCCCCGGTAAGAGCGCGGGCAACTGCTGGTCCCTGCCCTGGCCCGAACCGGCCGCGGCCGCCGTCGTGGACGCGGCCGAGCGCGTCGCCCGCTGGGCCTGGCGCCGCCATGGCATGTCCGGACTGTTCGGCCTGGACGCGATCCTCACCGACGACGGTCGGGCATTCCTCAACGAGATCAACTGCCGCAACCAGGGCACCACCGAGGTCTCGGCGGTCAACCAGCAGTTGCGCGGCCTGCCGCCGTTCGTCGTCGTCCACCTGACCACCCTGCTCGGCGGGCGGGTGGACTGGCTGCCCGACCCGGACGACTTCAACGCCGCCACGGTGCGAGCCGCCGCCTCCACGGTGCCGGGCCCCTACTACCTGAAACTCCGCCACCGGGGGCAAACGCCAGTCGTCCTGGACCAGGACCTGGCCCGCCCTGGCCGCTATCGCGTCCACGGCGGCCGGCTGCGCTGGGTCGGCCCCGGGGCCCACCCGGCCGAGGCCGCCACCGGGGAGGTGCTGCTGGCCAACCTTCCCGAGCCGGGCGTGCTGTGCCTGCCGGGCGCGGAGCTCGGCACCGCCGAAGCCGTCACGCCGTGCGGCGGCGGCCCGTTCGCCGGACCGCACCGGCTCTCCCCCGTCGGGCGCGCGCTGCTGAGCGCCCTCGACCAGCACCTGATCCCCACCGACCTTCCCACCCCCTGAAGGAGCGAGACCGTGACCACCCAGACCATGCCCCGGCTGCGGGACCAGCTGCGGACCCTGCCGACCGAGGCACTCACCCACCTCCAGTACCTGCCGCCCGCCGTCGGCTGCGTAAACCGGTGTGCGATGTGCAGCCAGGCCGCCGGCAGCGACATCTGGCAGCTCACCGATCACGGCCTCGGCGACCTCTTCCACGCCCTCGCCGAGGAGGCCTCCGAGCGGGGCGTGCGGATCGGCGGCGGCCGGGCCCACCGCCCGGGCGTGCTGTTCCCCTACCTGGACAACGACATCTCGTCCTACCCCTACCTGGACACCTACGCCAGGCTCGCCCGCGACGTCCTCGGCGTGAAGATCCGAGTCTCCACCGTCGGCTGGTCCGAGGGCGCCGGCCACCTCGCCGCGATGCACCGCCGCCTGGCCGACGACTTCAAGGAGGTCTTCGACGGCATCCGCATCTCGCTCACCCCGTACGCCACCGGCTACGTCGGCAAGTCGCCCGGCACCAGCCGCGACCGCTACGCCGACGACCTCGCCCACGTCCTGCGGACCTACCGGTCGCTGTTCGACCACCTCGGCCACGGCGCGGCCACCGCCGCCGTCGAGCTGCGGTTCGCCCCGCTCGTCGGTCTCGGCGAACTCCTCGACGCCCACATCGACGGCCACCACGTCCTCGCCTGCGGCCCCCACCTGCTCATCGCCGCCCAGCCCGGCACGGGCGAGCTGCCCTACACCGAGATCGTGCGCCTGGACGAGCGCAACCAGCCGGTGCTGTCCGAGCAGGGCCGCCTCTACCTGCACGTGACGGCCGACGCCGCCGATCCCACCACACAGACCGTCCGGGACGCGCTGGACGGCGTCCTGCCCATCCAGCACCGGGCTATCCCCGTGCGGCTGCACCGCCTACGCAACGCGGACGGCGACTACTGGGCCGCCGACCCGGACTTCCACCCCGACGGCCGCTTCACCGCCCTCAACCTCTACCCGGCCACCGACCGGCGCAAGGCCAGCGGGTACACGGACACCACCCGGCGCTTCCTCAACACGCTGCTGGCGTATAAGACCGCGCGTGGGGTCGACCGGCGCGGGAGCTTCCTGACCTCGACCCCGGCCGACATCGACAGCGTGCTCACCGCCCTGCGTCAGCAGGCCATGGCCCTCGACCCCGTCGACCACCTGGCCGCCGCGCACCTGCGCGAGCAGATCCTCCCCCAGGTGAGCGCCTACGCCCGCGCCCTGCTCAAGGCCGGCTACCCCGCCTCCGCGTTCTTCTCCCGCGAGTTCACGATCGACACCGGACAGATCGTCAACCAGGGCCGCGCCCAAACCCTGTTCCGAGGCCTGACGGGCACCAACGGCGAGCCGATGACCTTGCGCGAGGAGCGCGGCTTCGGGCAGGCGAGCGTGTCCAGCGACCGCGGGCCGATCTGGCGGATCACCCCGATGCCCTTCGGAGGCGGGCACCTGCCGCTCGCCATCACCGGAGGCAAGAACACCCGTACTGCCCGCCCAACGCTGATGGTGGAGGAGATGGACCCCTGCCATCTGTCCCCCGTCATGCGCACCACCGGCTGCCGCCTGCGGCGCATCCCCCTCACCGGCGTCGAGATCGAGCACGTCCCGCAGAGTGAAGCCCGCACCCTCCACGGCTTCCCGGGGGCACTCTAGGAAGCGACGCCAAACCCCGTGATCCTCCCGGTCATTGGGCCGGGAGGCACCGCCGGGCTACAACCGGCCCGGCCACGTCCACCAAGGAGATCCACACCCATGAGCACCACCGAAGCGACGACCGAGAAGCCGTTCAGCAGGATCAAGGTCCGGGTGACCGGCCTCGTCTTCTGCGGCGACGACGTCGCGCTGCTGCGCCGGGACCGCACCGACTCGACGCACTACACCACCATCGGCGGCAACGTCGCCGCCGGCGAGGACTTCCGCGACGCCGCCGTCCGGGAGCTGCAGGAGGAGCTCGGGCTCGACCCCGAGCAGGCTGCCGACCTGGAGCTGGTCGCGATGGCGGACGCCCGGGTCACCCGGCCTGGGCCGACCACGCCGCCCCGGAAGATCCACCTGATCTACCGCACCCACGTCACCCCGGAGGTCCGCGCCACCCTGGCAACCCAGGAGTTCGACGAGCTGCCCGACGGCAGCCACGAGGTCGGCACTATCGAGTGGATCGACTACCGCAAGGCCGGCGACCTGCCGCTGTTCCCGCCGATCGGCAAGGTCCTCGCCCAGCTGCCCTCGCCGTACGCACCGCTGCCGGCGTTCGAGCTGGAGCCGGTCACCGACCAGAACTACACCTGGGTCTGACCGCTCCAATGTTTGGGCCCGGGGCGCTGGGGCGTCCCGGGCCCACGCGCGCGTCACGATGCCCGAGAGGAGAGTGCGACGCTGCCCTCGCGGGTGGCGGCTTGCAGGCGCTGCCCGGCCCGGTCGACTCGATGATCCATTCGGTGAGGCGTTCGCCCGTCAAGCGCGTGAGCAACTCGGCGAAGGAGGTGGCCAGGCCGACGGCGGTGTCCTGTTGCGACCCCACGCCTCTAGGGAAAACCGGGGCCGTCCGTGGCGAGACTGGGCGGGCGACGGGTCGGACCCGACGCCGGGAGTTCGCGCGCGGCGCCGGACCGGGCGTCCGGCAGGGTCTTTCCCGCGCGGCGTTCCCTGGCAGATCCCCGGAGAGGTTGACGTCCCGATGTCGAACGAAGACAAGCTCCGCGACTACCTGAAGCGGGCGATCGCGGACCTCCACGAGACCCGCGAACAGCTCCGCGAGGCGACCGAGCAGCACCGGGAGCCGATCGCCGTGGTCGGCATGGCCTGCCGGCTGCCCGGCGGGGTCGCCTCCCCGGAGGAGCTGTGGGACCTGGTGCGCGACGGCGTCGACGCCGTCTCCGCCTTCCCCGCCGACCGCGGCTGGGACCTGCCGGAAGGCGCCGTCACCTCCCGCGAGAGCGGATTCCTGCACGACGCGGGCGAGTTCGACGCCGCCTTCTTCGGCATCTCCCCGCGCGAGGCCCTCGCCATGGACCCCCAGCAGCGGATCCTCCTGGAGACCGCCTGGGAGGCCGTCGAACGGGCCGGCATCGACCCCGGGACGCTCACCGGGACGCAGACCGGCGTGTTCGTCGGCACCGGGCACGGCGGCTACGACAGCGCCTCCACCGCCGGCGGCCAGGTCGCCGAGACCGCCGCCGGACACCTGCTGACCGGCAACACCGTCAGCGTCGCCTCCGGCCGCATCTCCTACGTCCTCGGCCTTGAGGGCCCGGCCATCACGGTCGACACCGCGTGCTCCTCCTCCCTCGTCGCCCTGCACCTCGCCGTCCAGTCGCTGCGCCGCGGCGAGTGCTCGCTGGCGCTCGCGGGCGGCGTGACGGTGATGTCGAGCCCGCAGATGTTCACCGAGTTCTCCCGTCAGGGCGGCCTCGCCGCCGACGGCCGGTGCAAGCCCTTCGCTGCGGCGGCCGACGGCACCGCGTGGAGCGAGGGCGCGGCCGTCCTGCTGGTCGAGCGGCTTTCGGACGCGCAGCGCCTCGGTCACCCGGTGCTGGCCGTTGTGCGGGGCTCGGCCGTCAACCAGGACGGTGCGTCGAACGGGCTGACGGCGCCCAACGGCCCGTCGCAGCAGCGGGTGATCCGGGCCGCGCTGGCCGACGCCGGTCTGACGGCGGGTGAGGTCGACGTCGTCGAGGCCCACGGGACGGGCACGCGGCTCGGCGACCCGATCGAGGCCCAGGCTCTCCTCGCGACGTACGGGCAGGACCGCGAACAGCCGGTGTTCATCGGCGCGTTGAAGTCCAACACCGGCCACACCCAGGCCGCTTCCGGCGTGGCCGGGGTGATCAAGACCGTGCTCGCGATGCGGCACGGCCTGCTGCCGCGCACCCTGCACCTCGACGCCCCGACCCCGCACGTCGACTGGACCGCCGGCGCCGCCGAGCTCCTGGGCGAGGCCCGGGAATGGCCCGCCAACGCGTGGCCCCGGCGTGCGGCGGTGTCCTCCTTCGGCGTCAGCGGCACCAACGCGCACGTCGTGCTGGAGGAGGCGCCGGCGGAGCCCGGCGGGGACGTCACGCCTGCTGCGGATCCCGGGGCAGCGCTGTCGTGGGTGCTGTCGGCGCACGACGAGCCGGCCCTGCGGGCCCAGGCCGGACGCCTGGCCGCCCACCTCCGGACGCGCGGACCGCTCGACCCGGCCGACGTCGCGTACTCCCTGGCGACCGGCCGGACGGCCATGGCGCACCGGGCCGTCGTCGTCTCGGCCGACCCGGAGGAGCGCCTGCGCGCCCTGGACGCCCTGGCGGCCGGGGGCGGGGGAGCGGGCCTTGTGGCGGGTGTGGCGGAGAAGGGGGCGACGGCGTTCCTGTTCTCCGGGCAGGGGGCGCAACGGCTGGGGATGGGGAGGGAGTTGTACGCCCGGTTCCCGGTCTTCGCGGAGGCCTTCGACGCGGCGTGCGCGGGACTCGACCCGACTCTGCGCGAGGTCGTGTGGGGCTCGGACGCCGAGCTGCTCAACCAGACCGCATACGCTCAGTCGGCACTGTTCGCGGTCGAGGTGGCGCTGTTCCGCCTGCTCGAATCGTTCGGTGTGCGGCCGGATTTCGTGGCCGGGCACTCGATCGGCGAGGTGGCTGCGGCGCACGTCGCCGGGGTGTTCTCGCTCGCCGACGCGTGCGCGCTGGTGAGTGCCCGTGGCCGTCTGATGCAGGCGCTGCCCGCCGGTGGCGCGATGCTGGCGGTGCAGGCGACGGAGGACGAAGTCCTACCGCTGCTCGGTGAGTTCGCCTCGATCGCCGCCGTCAACGGCCCGACCTCCGTCGTCGTTTCCGGCGCGGAGGAGGCCGTTGACGCGGTCCGGGAGCACTTCGCCGACCGCAAGACGACGCGGCTGCGCGTCTCGCACGCGTTCCACTCGCTGCTGATGGACCCGATGCTGGAGGACTTCCGCGAGGTCCTCAACGGGCTGACGTACAATGCGCCGTCGATCCCGGTGATCTCCAACCTGACCGGCGCCCTCGGCCTCGGAGAGGACTTCAGCACCCCCGACTACTGGGTGCGCCACGTCCGTGAGGCCGTCCGCTTCGGCGACGGCATCCGCGCGCTGCACGCCGCCGGTGTCACGCGTTTCCTCGAACTCGGCCCGGACGGCGTCCTCACCGCGATGGCGGCCGAGTCGCTGCCCGCCGACGCGGCCCTCGCCGCCGTGCTCCGCAAGGACCGCCCCGAGGAGCCGGCCATCCTGGAAGCCCTCGCCCGCCTGCACGTGCGCGGTGCGGGCCCGGACTGGGTGGCGGTGCTGGCCGGGTCCGGCGGCCGCCGCGTCGACCTGCCCACGTACGCGTTCCAGCGGCAGCGCTACTGGCTGCCCGAGCTCCAGCGCCGCGACGCGGGCGCGCCCCCGGCCGACCCGGTCGAGGACGCGTTCTGGACGGCCGTCGAGGCCGGGGACCTGCAGGAGGCGTCGGCCGTCCTCGGGATCGCGGAGGAGGCCGCCGAGGCCTCGCTGGACCGCCTGCTGCCCGTCCTGGCCTCCTGGCGCGGTCAGCGGCGCCTGCTCGGCGCGCTGGACGGGTGGACGTACGGGACGAGCTGGGTGCCCGTGCGCGGCCTCACCGACGCCGTCCCGGCGGGCCGTTGGCTCGCCGTCGTACCGGAGGGCGCGGAAGGCGAATGGCCCGAGGCCGTCCTCGGCGCCCTCGCCGAGCGCGGTCTGCGGATCGAGCGGGTGGCGGGGACCGAGGCCCTGGCCGAGGCGCTCGCGGACGGCGCCGGCGAGCCGCTCGCCGGCGTCCTCTCCTTCCTCGCCGCCGACGGCCGCCCGCACCCCGACCACCACCTCGTCCCCCGCTACCTGCCCGCCACCGTCGAGCTGCTGCGCACCCTGGAGGCCGCCGGCGGTCCGGCGAGGCTCTGGTGCCTCACCCGGGGCGCCGTCGCGGCCGAGGGCGCGGACCGGGTGAGCGAGCCCGGGCAGGCACAGCTGTGGGGCCTCGGCCGGGTGGCCGCGCTGGAACACCCGCGGCGCTGGGGCGGCCTGATCGACCTGCCCGCCGCCCCCGACGCCCGCACCGCCGCGCGCCTGGCCGGGCTCCTCGCCCAGACCGCCGAGGACCAGCTCGCCCTGCGCGGCTCCGGCGCCTACGCCCGCCGCCTGACCCGCCGCCACCTGCCGCCGGTCCCGGGCCGCGCGGCCGGCCTGCCGCGGCCCGCCTCCGAAGGGCGCGGGGTGGCGGAGTTGTCCGCGCCGTCGGACCGTCCGGGTGACGAGTTGGTTTCTGTCTCTTATAAACATCTCAGAGCCCACGATACCTACAAACATATAGGATTCAGT
>NZ_JBHWGV010000143.1:0-4595 GCF_042732955.1 Kitasatospora sp. NPDC059747
CCCACGGCAACAACCCCACCATCTGGCCCACCTACACCCACACCTACCACAAACAAACCAACCACTTCGACCACACCAACTACCAAACCACCACCCAAAACTAGCCAACACACAAACAAAAAACCGAAGAGCACACCCACAAACCATCACCGGAATGAGACCACCGACATGCACACACCCGGCCTGTCCCGACGGACGCTGATCGCCGGCGCGGCCTCCGCCGTCATCGGCTGGAACACCGCAACGCGCGCCTGGGCCACCACTTCCACGGACGCGGTCGCCGACGTCGTCCCCGTCCCGGCGCTCGACGGCACGCTCACCACCGATGCCACCACGCTCGCCGCCTTCTCGGACGACTTCGGGCGTCTGACGCACAACACCCCCCGCGCCGTGCTGCGGCCCCGCTCCACCCGCGACATCGCGGCCATCATCGACTACGCCAACAAGACCGGCCTCACCGTCGCCATGAACGGGCAGGGCGGCACCGACGGCGAGTACGAGTCCCACTCCAACTACGGCCAGGCGGCCGTCCCCGGCGGCATCGCGATCGACGCCCGCTCACTCGACACCATCCACGCGATCACCCCCACCCACGCCGTCGTCGACCCCGGCGTCACCTGGGCCCAGCTCACCAACGCCGCCCTCGCGCAGGGCCTCACCCCGCCGTGCCTCACCGACTACCTCCACCTCTCCATCGGCGGCACGATCAGCGTCGGCGGCATCGGCAACGCCGTCCAGAAGCACGGCCTGCAGGCCGACACGGTCAGCGAGATCGAGATCGTCACGGGCACCGGCCGCACCCTCACCGCCTCGGCCACCCGCAATCGCGGTCTGTTCGCGGCCGCCCTCGCCGGTGCCGGCCAGGTCGGCATCATCACCCGGGCCACCGTCGCCCTCACCAAGGCGCCGGAGAACGCGCGCGTGTTCCTGCTCTTCTACGATGACATCGCCGCCTACTGCGCCGACCAGGAGCGCATCATGGCCGACGGGCGATTCGACGGCCAGGTCGGCGAGATCCTCCTGCCCCGATCCCCCGCCAACCCCACGCCCAACGCCCGTTACAAGATCGAGGCCGTCGCCCACTACAACGGCACCACACCCCCCGACGCCGCACCCCTGCTCGCTGGCCTCACACCCGTGCCCGGCGACACCCAGATCAGCGATACCACCTACCGCGATTACACGTTCCGCGTCGACGCCTTCGCCGCCAACCTCAAGAGCCTCGGCTACTGGAGCGCCCCCAAGCCCTGGCTGAGCATGTTCCTCCCCGCCGACCGGGCCCAGGAGTTCGCCCGCTACGCCCTCACCAAGGTCACCCCCGCCGACCTCGGCGCCGGGCTCCTCCTCTTCTACCCCTTCCCCACCGGCAAGATCACCCGGCCTCTCGCCATGACCCCCGATCACCCCACCACGTATCTCTTCGACTTCCTCACCTTCCCCGCCCCCGGCACCGACCCCACCGCCGCGCTCCGGCGCAACCGCGACCTCTACGACGCCGCCGTGCGCCTGGGCGCCAAGCGCTACCTCGTCGGCGCCATCCCCAACATGACCACCACCGACTGGCAGCGCCACTACGGCGCCCGCTGGACCACCCTCACCGCCGCCAAGCAGCGCCACGACCCCCGCCACACCCTCACCCCCGGCCAGCACATCCTCTGACGGCGCCGGAACGGCCTACCCCCGGAAGGCCGATGCCCGTACCCACCATCGACACCGGGCGAGACTCCGGGCGAGACACCGGGCGAAACACCGGGCGAGGCACTGGGTGAGACACCCACCGCGACACCCACCGCGACATCCACCGAGGCACCCACCGAGGCACCACCAAGGGCAAGGGGACGAAGGCATGATCACCACCGACCGCACCATCACCACCGACGACGGCGCCCGGCTCGCCGTCACGCTCCACCGGCCCGAAACCCCCGTCCCGGACAGCCCGTTGGTGGTGCTGGTGCACGGGTGGGCCGCCTCCCGGACGGTCTGGCACGCCGTCGCCCGGCAGCTCGCCGCCGCCGGGCACACCGTGGCCGCCTACGACCAGCGGGGGCACGCGGCGTCCACCGCCGGGGAGCAGCCGCTCAGCATCGCCCGGCTCGGGCAGGACCTCGCGACGGTCGTCGACACGCTGTCCCCCGACCGGCCCGTCGTCGTGGCCGGCCACTCCGGCGGCGGCTACGCGGCCCTCGCCTACGCGGCGCACCTCCACGCAGCGACGCCGGACGCGGCTCCGCGGCGGCTGGCGGCCCTGCTCCTCGCGTCGACGGCCTCGCACGACCAGGTGACCCCGGCCGGGGAGATCCGGATGATGGGCAGTCAGCTGTTCACGCGGGCGCTGCGAGTGCCGTGGCTCGGGCGGCAGTTGCTCGGCAAGACGCTCGCGCCGACCGCGACCCTCGCGACGCGCGAGCAGAACCGGCAGCTGTTCGCGAACACCCCGCCCGCCGTCCGGGCCGCCTACTTCGGTGCCACGCACGACATGGACCTGCGACCGCAGCTGGCCGCCATCACCGCGCCCACCACGGTCCTCACCGGCACCCAGGACAAGATCGTCAACCCGAACCACAGCCATCACCTCGCCCGCGCGCTGCCGGACACGCAGCTGGACACGATCCCGGGCAGCGGCCACAACCTGCCGCTGGAGAGCCCGGAGCGGCTCACTCACCACATCTCCGCCCTCATCGCCCGCGTCGGCGGGTACCCTCGGTCGTAACGCAGTGGCCCGAGCGGGGAGACGTCATCGATGAGCAGAGCCGCCGGTAACGCGTCCCGTGTGCCGCTCGACGACCTCGTCCGGCTCCGCAGGGCCCGGGACATGATGGACCGCGACTACGCGCAGCCGCTGGACGTCACGGCGCTTGCGCGCACCGCCCTCATGTCTGCGGGCCACTTCTCGCGCAGCTTCCGCACCGCGTACGGGGAGACGCCGTACAGCTACCTCATGACCCGGCGGATCGAGCGGGCGAAGGCCCTGCTGCGGCGTGGCGACCTCACGGTGACGGAGGTCTGCATGGAGGTGGGCTGTACGTCGCTGGGGTCGTTCAGTTCGCGGTTCACCGAGCTGGTCGGCGAGACCCCGAGCGCGTACCGGGCGCGCGAGCACGAGGACGGTGCCGCGCTGCCGGCCTGCATCTCGAAGATCCACACGCGGCCGGTCAAGGGCGGCGGGGCGAAGCCGGCCGGCAACGGATAGTCCTCGATGGCGGTCGAGCTCGTCTACGAGACCCACTCCACGACCACGGACAACGAGGCCGGGATCGCCACCGGCCACCTCCCGGGCCGCCTGTCGGAAGCAGGCCGGCGGCAGGCGGCGGAGCTGGGCGCGCGGCGGCGCGACGGCGGGTTCGCGGCCGTGTTCACCTCCGACCTGCACCGGGCCGTCGAGACCGGCCGGATCGCGTTCCCGGACGGTGTGCCGCCGTTGCACCAGGACGTGCGGCTCCGCGAGTGCGACTACGGCGAGCTCAACGGCGCGCCGGCCTCCCTCGTCGCCGCCCGGCGGCTCCGGCACGTCGACGAGCCGTTTCCCGGCGGGCAGAGCTACCGGCAGGTCGTCGCGGCCACCGACGCCCTGCTCCACGACCTCGCCGCCCGCTGGGACGGCCGCCGGGTGCTGCTCATCGCGCACTCGGCGAACCGGTGGGCCCTGGACCACCTCCTGACCGGAGTGCCGCTGGTGGAGGTCCTCGCCAACCCGCCTGCCTGGCGGGCGGGTTGGCACTACTCACTGCCGGCGAACTGGCCCGCACCGGCCCACTGATCGCGCCCCGCCCGCAGGTCAGAACCAGTGCAGGCAGTGCGGCTGGCGCTCGGCGCGGAAGAGGGCGTCGGCGAGGGCGGCCGCGCCCGGGTGGTGCGCCCGGACGTGTCCGGCGCGCACGAGCGTGCTCGGGGCGGTGCCGCCGAGGTAGACGGCGCCCAGGTCGCGGATGTCCAGGGACAGGTCGGGTTCGCGGTCCGTCGGGACGCAGTCGGCCTTGCCGTCGCGGACGGTGAGCAGGTGGCGGGCGCGCTCGCCGAGGAACGGGTCGTCGACGTCGAGGACGAGCTCGCCGTCGGCGAACCAGCCGCGCGAGGTGAGCGCGCGCGGGACGTCGAGCAGCCGCACCCACAGCCACTCGGAGTGGTTGGCCACCTGGCCGGCGTTGAAGTCCGCGAGCTGCCAGCGCAGCGGGTGGTCCGGCGGGACGTGCTTGAACACGACCTGGCTGACGAGGTCGTGGCCGAGCAGGTAGCGGGCGAGGGCGGTGAAGGCCGCGTCGTCGGTGGCGATGATCTCGTCGACCGTGAGGATGTCGGGGTCGCCCATCGAGTAGCTGGCGTACCCGTCCGGCACGCCGTCGGCGCCGCGGTGGACGGCGACGTAGCGCGGCGTCCGGGCGGTCGGCGCGTGACCGGCGCCCCGGGCCCACCAGTGGGGCGGCCGGGACACGGCGCCTGGCTGGGCGCGGCGGTACCGGTCGTAGACGTCCTCCATGATGGCGCCGCACTCGGCGCGCCGCAGCAGTTCGACCGAGCCCGCCGGCGCGGCGGCGCCGGCCCGGGGCGCGGCGAACGCGCCCCGGTGGCGCGGCACCGGCCGGCGGCCCGGGTCCGAC
>NZ_JBHWGV010000143.1:4605-11401 GCF_042732955.1 Kitasatospora sp. NPDC059747
GGCGAGCGCGGCCACCCCGACCAGACTGCGCGCGAGCGCGGGGGCGCCCCCCCGATTTCCCCCCCCGCCGGGGGGCGCGGGGGCGCCGGCGGGGGGGCCGCCCCCCGCGCCCCGGTGGCGCGGCACCGTCAGGCGGCCCGTGTACGTCGCCGGGCCGTAGCCGAACCGGCCGTAGATCCCCGCCTCGGAGGCGAGCAGGACGGAGAGGAACTCGCCCCGGGCCCGGAAGTCGTCGAGTTGGTGCCGCATCATGGCGGTGAGGACGCCCTGGCGGCGGTGCGAGGGCAGGACGCCGACGCCCGACACCCCGGGGGCCGGGACGACGATCCCACCGGGCAGGGTGAGTTCGAAGGAGTACGCGATGGCGGTGCCGACGGGACGGCCGTCCGACGTCTCGGCGAGCACGCCGCGGTCCAGCTCCAGGGCCGACCACCAGACCCCGCTGCCGTCCTCGGCCGGGGTCTCCGGGAAGCGTCCGAACGCGGCGAAGAGCGTGTCGAGGAAGACGCCGTGGTCTTCCTGGCTCGTGGAACGGATCTCCATCGGTGCTGCTGCCTCCCCTGGGTGCCGGACTCACGACGCGTGATGTCCCGTGCCACAGTGGATCGTTCCCGTACCACGAGGTCAACCGAATTACCGACGGAGGCTCGATCGTGCGGCCGGGGGCGGCTCACCCCCGCAGGCGGGCGTTGAGCCGCGCCGCCTGCCGCGTCAGGTAGTCGCGCTCCGCCAGGTTGGGCGCCTTGTGCGCGGCCTCGGCGTACAGCCGGGCCGCCGTCGCCAGGTCGCCGTCGCGCTCGTGGAGGTACGCGGACGCCGCCGTGTGCCGGGGCAGGGAGTCGTCCAGCGCCGCGAGGGCCGCCAGCCCGGCGCGGGCGCCGTCGGCCTCGCCCACGGCGACCGCGCGGTTGAGGCGGACGACCGGGCTGTCGGTCAGGCGCGCCAACTCGTCGTACCACTCGACGATCTGCACCCAGTCGGTCTCCTCGACGGTTCGCGCGTCCGCGTGGAGCGCCGCGATGGCGGCCTGGGCCTGGAACTCCCCCAGCCGGTCGCGGGCGAGCGCCGCCTGGAGGATCCCGACGCCCTCGGCGATCAGGCCAGTGTCCCACCGGGTCCGGTCCTGCTCGGCGAGCGGTACGAGGCCGCCGTCGGGCGCCGTCCGGGAGGCGCGGCGGGCGTGGTGGAGCAGCATGAGGGCGAGCAGCCCGGCCACCTCGGGGTGGTCGATCACGGCGGCGAGCTGCCGGGTGAGCCGGACGGCCTCGGCGGCGAGGTCGACGTCGCCGGAGTAGCCCTCGTTGAAGACCAGGTAGAGGACGCGCAGCACGGTGGCGACGTCGCCGGGCCGGTCGAGGCGCACGCCGGCGACGGTGCGCTTGGCGCGGCTGATCCGCTGGGCCATGGTCGCCTCGGGGACGAGGTAGGCCCGGGCGATCTGGCGGGTGGTCAGGCCGCCGACGGCACGCAGGGTGAGGGCGGCCGCGGAGGCGGGCGTCAACGACGGGTGGGCGCACAGGAAGTAGAGCTGGAGCGTGTCGTCCGCCGCGGGCGCGGGCCCGGGCGGCGGCTCCTCGTCGACGCGGTCCTCGCGGCGGCGGCGGGCGGCGTCCGCCCGGGTCGCGTCGAGGAACTTGCGCCAGGCGGCGGTGACCAGCCAGCCCTTCGGGTCGCGCGGGGGGTCGGCCGGCCAGACCCGGAGGGCCTCGACGAGGGCGTCCTGGACAGCGTCCTCGGCCGCCGCGAAGTCGGCGCCGCGGCGGACGAGGGCGCCGAGCACGCCCGGGGTGAGGCTCCTGAGCAGTGCTTCGTCCATGGGGGTGGTCACGTCCCGGCAGGCTACTCGGTGATGGTGGGCGGCGCGGCCATGACCTCGCGGACCTCCAGCCACTCGTGGATCGGCCTGCCGCCGGCGCCGGGGGCGGCGGACAGCTCGCCGGCGAGTTCGACGGCGCGCTCGCGGCTGTCGACGTCGATGATCATCCAGCCGGCGATGAGGTCCTTGGTCTCGGGGAACGGGCCGTCGGTGACCGCCGGGCGCCCCTCGCCGTCGTAACGGACCCACATGCCCTCGGGGGCGAGGCCCTGGGCGTCGACGAACTCGCCGGTCTTCTCCAGCCGGGCGGCGAAGTCGTGCATGAAGCGGATGTGGTCCGAGATCTCCTCCGGCGTCCACTGGTCCATCGGGACGCAGTTGACCGGAGCCGGGGCGCCTCGGTAGTGCTTCAGCAGCAGGTACTTGGCCATGGTGTCTCTCCTCGGTGCGGTGCGACCCATTGTGGTCGCTTCCACCCCGGGGACGGAGCCGGGCGCGCGTTCTCGACATCCCTCGCCAGGATTTTTCGAGGACGCGCGAAGATCTCTTTCGGCGACCGTCCGGTCACCGGGAGTGCCGACGCCGTCAGCCGGCCAGGACGACCGTCTCGGCGGGGCCGGAGAAGCCCGGCGTGGGGTTCGGGGTGCCCGTGGAGGCGAGGCGCCGGTGTTCCTGGGGGCTGACGCCGCGCACGCGCTTGAAGGCCGCGGAGAGGGCGAAGGCGTTGCTGTAGCCGACCTTGCGGGCCGCGAAGGCGACAGTGCACTCGGGCTCGCGCAGGAGGTCGGCGGCGACGGCGAGGCGCCAGCCGGCCAGGTAGGCCATCGGGGGCTCGCCGACCAGGGCGGTGAAGCGGCGGGCGAGGCCGGCCCGGGAGACGCCGACCTGCTGGGCGAGGTCGGCGACGGTCCAGGGGGTGGCCGGGTCGTCGTGCATGAGGCGCAGCACGGGCCCGACGACGGGGTCGTGCTGGGCGCGGTACCAGGCGGGGGCGCCGGAGTCGGGGGCGGCGAGCCAGGCGCGCAGGACGGAGACGACGAGGAGGTCGAGGATGCGGTCCAGGACGAGTTCCTGGCCGGGCTCGTTGCGCCCTATCTCGGCGGCGAGGAGGTGGATCAGCGTGTCGTCGGCGGCGGTGCCGGCCGGGCGGACGAGCAGGGCGGGCAGGCAGGCGAGGAGGCGCTGGCCGATCTCGTGCTCGGCCTGGTAGGTGCCGGAGAGGACGACGGAGGACGCGTCGTCGCGCTCGTTGCCGTGGCCCCAGGTGCGGACGCCGAGGGCCATGGTCTCCGAGACGTCGACGCCGCCGCGCGAGCACTGCTGGCCGGGGCCGACGATCACGTCGACGGGCGTGTCGGGGTCGTCGGCGACGGTGTAGGGCTCGGGGCCGCGCACGATGGCGACGTCGCCGGGGTGCAGGAGCAGCGGGGTGCCGCGTTCGGGCAGGATCCACGCGTCGCCGCGGACCATGGTGACCACGGAGAGCGGCGCGCGGTCCTCGATGCGCAGCGACCACGGCGGGGTGAGGATCGAGCGCAGCAGGAACGCCCCGCGCGCCTTGGGGCCGTCCAGGAGTCCGGTCAGCGTGTCCATGGCCGCCAAGTGTAGATGCGGGAGCATGATTTGACGGATTGTCATTTGAGGGCGTCTTGAGCGGCCGGGGTGGCCCCGGCACCCGTTCGTGCCCGATGATCGACGCGCACGGGGACGGACCGAGTCAGCGGTGGCCGAGGGATCGGGACGCCGGGACTCCGAGACACACAGTGAGGGGCCCTTCGAGATGGAACTGTCGCGCACACTCGTGCTCGTGGCGGCGACGATCACCTGCGGGCTGACCGCGGGCCTGTTCTACGCCTACGCGTGCTCCGTGATGCCCGCGCTGCGGCGGGTCGACGACCGCACGTTCATCGACGTGATGCAGAAGGTCAACGTCGCGATCCTGAACGGCTGGTTCGTGCTCGGCTACGTCGGCGCGCTGCTGTTCGGCGCGGCTGCCGTCGCGCTGCACCTGCCCGAGGAGGGGCACGACGCGCTGCCCGCCACGATCGCGGCGCTGGTGCTGTACGTGGGGAACATCGGTGTGACCCGGGCGGTGAACATCCCTCTCAACGACCAGCTGGAGAAGGCCGGTTCGCCGGCGCGGATCGCGGACCCGGCGGCCGTGCGGCGCGTGTTCGAGGAGCGCTGGGCCCGGTTCAACGTGCTGCGGGCGGTGCTGTGCACGGCGTCGCTCGGCTGCCTGGCGTGGGCGCTCGTGCTGGACGGGAACGCGTAGGTCCGGTTACCGGAGCGGATGTTCGGAGCTCCGGCCCGCAACCGGGTGGCGCACCGGTACCGTCTGGCGTGACGTGACGGTGGGCGGGGGCGGCGAGGGGAGCGGCGGCGTGGAGGCACTGGGGCCCGGGGATCCGCGGCAGGTGGGCGAGTACCGGCTGTTGCGACGCCTGGGTGCGGGTGGGATGGGCCTGGTCTACCTGGGCCGGACGGCCGGCGGGCGGACGGTGGCCGTCAAGACGGTGCACGCGCAGTTCGCGGCGGACCCGGAGTTCCGGGTGCGGTTCCGGCAGGAGGTGGCCGCGGCCCGCCTGGTGGGCGGGAGCTGGACGGCGCCGGTGCTGGACGCGGACACCGAGGGCGAGCGGCCGTGGGTGGCCACCGGCTACGTGGCCGGGCCCGCGCTGAGCGCGGCGGTGCGGGACTTCGGGCCGCTGCCCGCCCCGGCCGTCCGCTCGCTCGGGGCCGGGCTGGCCGAGGCGCTGGCGGCCGTGCACGGGCGCGGGCTCGTGCACCGGGACGTCAAGCCGTCGAACGTGCTGCTGGCGCTGGACGGGCCGCGGCTGATCGACTTCGGGATCGCCCGGGCCCTGGACGCGACGGCGCTCACGCAGTCCGGGTTCGTCGTCGGCTCCCCCGGCTTCCTCTCGCCCGAGCAGGCCGGGGGCGCCAAGGCCGGGCCCGCGTCGGACGTGTTCTCGCTCGGCGCGGTGCTCGCGTACGCGGCGACGGGCGAGGCGCCGTTCGGCTCGGGGGTGAGCGCGCACGTCATGATCTACCGGGTGCTGCACGAGGACCCCGACCTCGGGCCGCTGGACGCGGTGGACCCGCAGCTGTGCGAGATCGTGGCGGCCTGCCTCGCGAAGGACCCCGCGGACCGGCCGTCCCCGGAGCGGCTACGGGCGTGGCTGGCCGCCGACGACCCCGGGGCGGCCGAGCGCCTGAAGCGGAGAACGTGGCTGCCGCCGGCGGTCGCCGGGTCGCTCGCGGGGCTGGCGGTCGAGCTGCTGGACCTGGACGGAGCCGCCGCGGCCCCCGCGCCGCCGCCCCCGACCGTGGCGCCCGCCCCGCCGGCCTTCGCACCCCCGACCGGGCAGTTCGGCCCGCCTCCGCCCCAGGCCCCGCCCCTGACCGTGGCCGCCACCCCTCCCTCGCCCTACCCGCCGCCGTACCGGCAACCCGCCGGCCGGGGCCTCGGGCGCATCGGCGTGGCCGTCGCCGCCGTCCTGACGACCGCGCTGCTGGGCACCGGCGTGTACCTCTGGAACCGGCCCGACGGCACCACGGCGAGCGGCAGCAGCACCTCCTCGGCCGGTCAGGCCACGACGGCCGCCACGGCGACCACCCCGGCACCGGCACCGAGCCCGACGCCGACACCGGCCCCGACGCCTGCGGGCGCTATACCCGCGGACTTCCTGGGCACCTGGGCGGGCCAGCTCGGCAGCCCCGCGATCCGCACGAAGGCGGACTTCAAGATCACCATTCGGCAGGGCCAGAAGGGTGAGCCCGTCGCCGAGATCACCAACAACACCGGCGCCGGCACACCGAGCTGCGACGCCACCGCGAACCTCACGTCGGCCGCCGCCGACCGCATCGTCCTGCGCACGGCCCCGCTGAGCCCCGTCAGCGGGTGCGTGGCCGAGCCGTACGACCAGGTGTACACGCGGAACAAGGACGGCGGCCTGCACCTGGTCGTCGCGGGCTTCTCCGGCGACCTGCGGAGGCAGTGAGGACCGACACCGGTTACCGTGAGTACATGATCAACGGTGCCCACCTGATCATCCACAGCCGTGACGCGGAGGCCGACCGCGTCTTCCTGCGCGACGTGCTGGGCTGGCCGCACGTCGACGCGGGCGGCGGGTGGCTGGTCTTCAAGCTGCCCCCGGCCGAGATCGCCGTCCACCCGGGCGGCTCGCCCTCGCACGAGCTGTTCCTGATGTGCGACGACGTCGACGCCACCGTCCGCGAACTCACCGCGCGCGGGGTGGAGTTCACCGAGCCGGTCACCTCCGTCGGCTGGGGGCTGAAGACCGCCCTGCGCCTGCCCGGCGGCGGGGAGGTCGGCCTCTACCAGCCCCGCCACCCGGTGGCCCACTCGCTCTGACCCCGGCCGGTCAGAGCGCTGAAGGTCAGGGCGCCGAAGGTCAGGGCGCGCTCGCCCGTCGGCCCGCGTTGGTGGCGACCAGCCGGTAGTCGGTGAACACCACGGGCCCCTCGGAGAGTTCCGGCGCGTAGGCCGCCTGGAACCGGCGCACCGCCTCCGATTCGCCGTGCGCCCGGTGGGCGGCCTCGTCGGCGAAGGTGAAGAGGTGGACGAAGCGCGTCGGGTCGTCCTTCTGCTGCCAGGCCGTGTACATCCACGTGTCGGGCTCGTGCGCCGCGACGTAGCCGACGAACTCCTCGATCGCCGCCAGGACCCGGTCGACGGCCTCGGCGTTCACTCGGTAGCGCGCGGTCTGGTAGATCGGCATGGCTCTCCGCCTGTCGCTCCTCGGGGACGGTCTTCCTGCCTCCACCTTGCGGGCGCCCACCGGGAGGGCAAAAGCCGTGACCACCGAACGAGTGCCTCCACGCGGAGCCGCGCGGCCCCGTCGGCCCCGGGCGAGGGGGGGCGCCGCGCCGGCGAGGGGGGGGCGGGGGCCCCGGGCGCGACCGCCCCCCCCGGGCCCGCCCCGCCCCCCGGGGAGGGGGCGCGGGGGGGGCCCG
>NZ_JBHWGV010000143.1:11411-21944 GCF_042732955.1 Kitasatospora sp. NPDC059747
CCCGCGGCGCCGCGGGCCCCGGAGGGCCCCGGGGGCGGCCGGCCTCGCAGACGTCGAGTCCGGCCCGGAGCCCGAGGCCGAAGCCGCCGCCGGGGCACCGGCACGGCCCGCGGCGAAGGGCGCTCCGGAGGGCCCGGCGGAGCCCAGGAGTACTTCGGCCCGGGCTGGGAAGGTAACGGCCCGCCACCACGCTCCACCCCACCCGACAGGAGTCCGCATGACGATCGCCCACCGCACCCTCGGCACCGGCGAGCACAAGGTCCTGGTCCTGCACGACTGGTTCGGCACCAGCGCCGCCTGGGGCCCGTTCCTCGACTACCTCGACCCGGAGGCCTTCGGCTACGCCTTCCTCGACTACCGGGGCTACGGCGAACGGCTGGACGTGGAGGGCGAGTTCACGCTCGCCGAGATCGCCTCGGACGCGTTCGCGCTGGCCGACCGGCTCGGGTGGGACACCTTCTCCGTCGTCGGCCACTCGATGGGCGGCAAGGCCGCGCAGCGCATCCTCGCCGAGGCGCCCGGCCGGGTGCGCAAGCTGGTCGGCGTGACGCCCGTGCCTGCGAGCAGCTACCCGCTGGAGGGCGACGCGTACGACCTCTTCCACGGCGCCGCGCAGAACCCGGCCAACCGACGGGCCATCCTCGACCTCGTCACCGGGCAGCGGGCCAACCCCCGCTGGCTCGACGCGATGACGGCCCGCTCGGTGGCCGGCTCCCGGCCGGAGGCCTTCGCCGCCTACCTGGCCGACTGGACCACCCAGGACTTCGCGGCCAAGGTCGCGGGCAGCCCGCTGCCGGTCAAGGTGTTCGTCGGCGAGCACGACCTCGCCCTCACCGCCGAGGCGATGCGCGGCACCTGGCTCACCCACTACCCGCAGGCCGAGCTGGAGGTCCTGCCCAACTCCGGCCACTACCCGATGTACGAGATCCCGGTGGCCTTCGCGAGCGCCCTGGAGGCGTTCCTGCGCGCCTGAGCGCCGCGCACGGCATCATCGGAGGAATCGGACGGACCGGGAGCGACAACCACCGAGCGGGGAGCGAGCGATGGCGGACGGGCACTTCGAGGTACGGGCGATCGGCCGGGTGGAATCACCGCTGCTGGACCGCTCCGGCGCGCCCCGGCAGGGCGACGAGGGCGGGCCGGAGGCCTGGCTGGCGTTCGACCCCGCGGTGGAACGCGCCCTCGCCGACCTGGCGGTCGGGCAGGAGGTCCTGCTGCTCACCTGGCTCGACCGGGCGGACCGCGAGGTGCTCGCCGTCCGCCCGCGCGGGGAGCGCTCCCGGCCGGAGACCGGAGTCTTCGCCACCCGCTCCCCCGACCGGCCCAACCCGATCGGCCTGCACCGCGTCACCATCCTCGCGGTCGACGGCCTGCGGATCCGCGTGAGCGGTCTCGAAGCCGTCGACGGCACGCCGGTCCTGGACGTCAAGCCCGTCCTGGCCCGGCGGGACGAACGCTAAGCAGGGCTTGGTCAGAGCGGCACCACGAGTCCGACGCCCTCGGCCGCGACGGCGACGGCGTAGTCGAAGAACGCGGCCTCGTCCCGGACGCTGTCGTGGGTGCGGCTGAACACCTGGAACACCAGCAGGCCGATCAGGCCGCTCCACAGGACGATGCCGCGCTCGACGACGTCGGAGAACGGCTCCCCCGGCGCGCCGCCGAAGAGCTCCAGCGCCTCCGGGCGCAGCAGCGGCGGGCCGGGGACCTTCCGTGCGGGCGGGGTCAGTTCGCCGGCCTCCAGGGCCTCGCGCACGATCGCCGCCAGCACGGCGGGGGTGCGCGACGCGGCCGGGACGGTCTCCTGCGGGGCGTGGTAGCCGGGGACGGGCGAGCCGTAGACGAGGGTGAACTCCTCGGGGTGGGCGAAGGACCAGCCGCGCAGTGCGCGCGTCACGGCGAGGAGCCTCGCGCCCGCGGATTCCCCGGCGTCCCGGGCGGCGCGGTCGGCGTCCTCCATCGCGGCGCCGGAGGCGTTGTAGGCGTCGAGGATCAGCGCGGTGAGCAGGTCGTCCCGCTGCGGGTACACCGCCTGGACGTCCGCGAGGGCCGGCCCGGCTGCGGCGACAGCCTCCAGGGTCAGCCCTGCGGCGCCGAGTTCCCCGAGGAGGCGGCGCGCGACGGCCTTGGCAGTGACGGCGTGTGATGCGGAATCAACCATGGCCGCACCCTACCCGGCGGTCGTCCGGGGAACGGCGGTCGGGTCACGGACGGGGCGAGGAGGCCGGGAGGAGCGCCCTCCAGTCACTAACCGGCCTGCCGGGCCTGCTTGCGGTAGTGGTCGAGGATGTCCTGCCGGAGCAGATGGCCGAAGCCCGCGCCTTCGAGGCGCAGGGCGAGTTGGGGCGTGGTGAGGCCCAGGGCGGCGGCGGTGTTCGCGAGGTGCCAGTCGTGGGCGGCCAGGCGGGTCAGGAGGTGGCCCCGGCGGACCTGGGCCTCGGAGAGGCGGAAGGTCTTGAGGTAGGCGAGGCGGCCGGTGTCGTCGGTGACGGCCTCGCCGATGTGGTTCTCCTGCTTGGGGCGGAAGTCGGGGAGGAAGCGGGAGAGGGTGAAGCGGGACATCCGGTAGACGGTCTGCGCCCGGTAGTCGGCGTCCAGGAGGCCGTCGGCCATGGTCGTGGTGTGGAAACGGGACCAGGCGCGCTCCTGCTCGTCGACGGCGGTGCGCAGGTCGGCGAGGGAGCGGACGGAGGTCGTGCTCAGGTCGGCCCGGAAGTCCGGGACGGGGGCGGCGTAGGTGGCGTAGTGGTGGACGAGTTCGCCGTACAGGTCGAGGAGCAGGCTGCGGTGCAGGGCGCGGTAGTCGTCCGGGTGCGGCAGCACGAACGCGGCGGCGAGGGCGTCGGCGACGTACACGGCGACGCCGCACTGGCCGGGGTGGATCTCGAACACCCGCAGGGCGTCGGCGAGTCCGCGCACCTGGTCGCCGCTGTAGGCCTCCTCGGCACGCGGTGACAGGCCACGCCGCAGGGCCTGCTGGGACCACTGCTCCCACGCGATGGTGGGCCCGCCGAAGTGCAGGGCCAGGTAGCCCTCCAGGGCGAGGTGCAGGGGCAGGAAGCGCAGCCGGGTGCGGCTCTCGCGCTTGGCCATGCGGCGGGGCGGCTGCAGCCGGAGGCGTTCGGGGGCGGTGTCGCCGCCGGGGCCGGTGAGCTGGGTGCCGTACGCGGCCGCGGGCGTGCCGTCGCGGGTCCAGTCGGCGACGAAGCCGTGGGGGATGTAGGAGGTGTAGGCGGTGCGCCGGCCGACGGCGATGGAGGCGTACTCGCGGTCGTACAGCTCCTGGTGCAGGCGCAGGTCGGCGATCGGCTCGTCGCGCACGAGCGGGACGAGCCGCACGCCGCCCCACACCTGGGCGGGCCGGGTGTCGAGGCCGGCCGGGTCGATCCGGAAGGCGGTGGTCGTCATCGGGCCTCCCCGGCCGCGAGGAAGCGGGCGGTGCACGCCGCGAGGTGGGCGGTGAGTTCGGCGAGGTCGGTGCGGCCCTCGGCGAAGCGCGCGAACTCCACGAGGGCGGGCAGGTCCTCGGCGTCGCGCAGTCCGGCGGTGGGGACGGTCGGGGCCAGGCGGCGCACGTCGAAGCCGTCGGCGTCGAAGACGGGGTTGAGGTGGACGATGCCGGTGCGCCGCTCGGGGTCGAGGCGGGTGCGCCAGACGCGCAGGACCTCGGCGGCGAGGCCGGGCGGGGCGTTGTCCCAGCCGTCGGAGACGATCACGAGGCGCTGCGGGGGTTCGGGGGCGGCGTCGAGGGCGTCGAGGATGCGGCGGCCGAGCGGGGTGGGTCCGTGCGGGTGGGCGAGGAGGGCGTCGGTGCGGCCGCTGGTCCAGTGGGCGGTGTAGTCGGCGGCGAGGGCGTCCAGGAGGAAGTGGCACGCGAGGGCGACGGCCAGCGGGCGGCGGCGCTTGACGCCCGAGCCGTACGCCGAGAAGGAGTCGTCCAGGACGGCCGCGACCCGCCCCCACGTGCCGGCCTGCGCTCCGGCGGCGCGGCGGGCGGCGGTCCGCAGGGCGTCGGTGAGTTCGGCGCGGCGGGCCGTGCGGTCCTCGGCCGGCAGGGCGAGGACGTAGGTCGCGAGACGGGTGAGCGGCATGCGGGCGAGGTCGGTGCCGACGGTGGCGCCGCGGCCGCGGGCGGACTCCTGGAGGCGCAGCCGTTCGAGGGCGGTCATGCGGGGGGCGATGCGGTCGAGGAACGCGCCGCGCGGGATGCCGTGGCGGTGGGCGAAGCCCTCGGCGACGGTGTAGGGCAGTTCGTAGAGGGCGCCCTGCTCGTAGTGGGCGCGGCGCCAGGCGTCGAGGAGCGGCGTGCGGTAGGGGGCCCGGGCGGCGGCGGGGGCGAAGAGGAAGGCGCCGACCTCGTCGTGGCCGGGGCGCAGGTGGGTGTGGCGCAGGGCGCGCTTGAGGCCGGCGCGGTACTTGACGGCGTCGAGGGCCTGGTCGGGGCGGGCGGCGAGCCAGTCGCGGAGGATGGCGCGGGTGCGGCGGTTGTTGACCTTGCGGCGGCGCAGTTCGGCGATGAGCCGGTAGACGCGCTGCGGGGGCAGGAGGGCGAGGCGGCGGGCGATGAGCCGGCCTTCGGCGCGGCGCTGCTCGGGGGTGGCGTCGCGGGTGGTCTCCAGCAGGTGGCGGATGATGAGCGCGGCGTTGTGGTCGTTGATGTCGAGGGCGAGCGCGGCGGCGTAGGGCTCGCGGTAGTTGACGCGCACGTACTCGTGGAGGAAACCGAGCGAGAGCTGCTGCTGGTCGGCGGTGGCGTGGAACTCGCGCTGGCCGGTGGCGGTGATGGCGGCGTTGACGAACAGCAGCACGTCGTCTGCGGCGATCAGGTCGGCGTACGCGTCCATGGCCTTCCGGGCCTTCCGGCGGTGGGGGCGGGGAGGTGCCGGCCGGGGAATGGGGGCGCGAACTGCGAATCATTGCGGTAAAGGCACGTTCCGGAAGTCGCACCGGAGTCCCGCGGCCGGCCCGTCGACGCTACCAGGGCGCGCCGGGGGCCCCGGTGCCGGGGCGGGTCCCCCGGCGGGGACGGCGGGCAGGGATAATCGGGGCCGAAACGCGTGTATGTGGAGGAACAGCGGTGAACGGTGTGCCCGTCGGGGAGAGCCTGGACTATCGGGGGCTGCTGGAGGCGGCGGAGATCGCCGCGCGGGCGACGACGGGTCAGGGGCAGGTCGCGGACTACATCCCGGCGCTGGCGGCGGCCGATCCGGAGGCGTTCGGGATGGCGGTCGCGACGGTGGACGGGGAGCTGTTCGGCGTCGGGGACTGGGAGAGCCCGTTCTCGATCCAGAGCGTCTCGAAGCTGTTCAGCCTGCTGCTGGCCCTGTCGCACGGCGGGGACGGGCTGTGGCGCGGGGTGGGGCGCGAGCCGTCCGGCAACCCGTTCAACTCGCTGGTGCAGCTGGAGACGGAGCACGGGATCCCGCGCAACCCGTTCATCAACGCGGGCGCGCTCGTGGTCACCGACCGGCTGCAGAGCCTGACCGGCGACGCGTCCGGGGCGGTGCGGGAGTTCCTGCGCCGCGAGGCGGGCAACCCGCTGCTGGACACCGACCCGGTGGTGGCGGAGTCGGAGGCCGAGCACGGCCACCGCAACGCCGCGCTGGCGCACTTCATCGCGAGCCACGGCAACCTGGAGAACCCGGTCGAGGACGTCCTGCGCCACTACTACGCGCACTGCGCGATCGCGGCCAGCTGCCGGGACCTCGTGCTCGCGGGGTCCGTCCTGGCCCGGTACGGCGTGCGGGCGGACGGCTCGCGGATGATGTCGCGCAGCGAGGCGAAGCGCGTCAACGCGGTGCTGGTGACGTGCGGGACGTACGACGCGGCGGGCGAGTTCGCGTTCCGGGTCGGCCTGCCGGGCAAGAGCGGCGTGGGCGGGGGCATCCTGGCGATACTGCCGGGGCGGGCGGCGGTCTGCGCGTGGGGCCCCCGGCTGGACCAGGCGGGCAACTCGGTGGCGGCGGTGGCCGCGCTGGACGCGATGACGACGCTGTCGGGCTGCTCGATCTTCTGACGGTTCTTCGGACAGCGCGCCGACGGCCGTCGTAAGGTCGGCCCATGGTCCTTGACGCTTACCCTGCCTCCCTCGCCACCGGTCAGCGCTCCCTGGGCGATCCGGCGGTCGGCTACCCGCTGCTGCCGCCGCTCACGGAGGGCTGTCCGGAGACGAGCACGCCGGAGGTCTCGTACCCGGCCGAGGTCGACTACGCCTACGACAAGGTGGACGTCGAGGCGCTGTTCGGCCCCTCGGCGCGGTACGGGGGGCCGGCCGGGCGGGCGGGGCTGGACCGCTGGGCGCCGCTGCTGCCGCCGCTGCTCGCGCCGGGCCTCGGCGAGGGCGGCACGCCGCTGGTGGAGCTGGAGCCGGGGGTGTACGTCAAGGACGAGTCGCGCAACCCCACCTGGAGCCACAAGGACCGGCTGAACCGCTGCACGACGAGCGCCGCGGTGGCCGCCGGAGCGCCCGGGATCGTCGTCGCGTCCTCCGGCAACCACGGCGCCTCCGCGGCCGCGTACGCCGCGCGGGCGGGGCTGCCGTGCGTGGTGTTCACGGGCCCGAGCCTGCCGCCCGCCGTCGACTCGTTCCTCAACGCGTACGGCGCGGTGGTGCTGCCGGTGCCGTGGGAGGCGCGGTGGCCGCTGATGCGGCAGGTCGTCGAGCGGCTGGGCCTGCACCCCGTCAGCAACCTCACCACGACGCACACCGGGCACGCGTACGGGCCCGAGGGGTACAAGACCATCGCGTACGAGATCCACCGGGACCTCGGCGTGCCGGGCGCGGTCTTCGTGCCGACGGGGTACGCCGAGCTGCTGTACGGCGTGTGGAAGGGCTTCGTCGAGCTGGAGCGGCTCGGTGTGACGGACCGGGTGCCGCGGATCTTCGCCTGCGAGCCGGCCGCCGCCGCGCCGCTCGCGCAGGCCGTACGGGAGGGGCTGCCGGTGGCGCGCGCCGAGCGGAGGCCGACGGACGCGTACTCGATCGTCAGCACGGTCAGCGGCTACCGCGGGGTGCTCGCGGTGCGCGGCAGCGGCGGGCGGGCACTCGCCCTGGAGGACGCCCAACTGGCCGCCGCCCAGCGGGAGCTGGCCCGCGCCGGACTGTGGACGGAACTGTCCTCGGCGGCCGGGCTGGCCGGGCTGCGCGCCGTGGGGGACGTCGAGGGCCCGGTGGTCTGCGTGTCGACGTCCAGCGGCTTCAAGGACCTCGGCGTCGGATCCCGGCCGACCGCGCTCGTCGCGCCCGAGTGGGGCGAGGTGGAGCGCAGGCTCGCGGCGGCCGGGATCCGTGGCTGAACGGCGCTATGAGGTGGTGGACGGCAGGCGGGCCGCCTCGGGGAAGGTGGCCTGCCGGTAGTGGGCGTGCTCCCGGCGGAACGTGTGGCCGAGGTGGTACTGCAGCCGCAGGTGGCGGAACTGGTAGACGGCGCCGCTCTGGCGCAGCACGCCGCGCCGGTAGGCATCGTCCAGGAAGGCCGCGACGTTCCACGGCAGGCGTCCGGTCAGCGGGAGCCAGACCCGGGTCAGGACGATCCACTGACCCCAGGCGGTGAAGCCGAGCGCGTAGGCCAGGGTGCCGCCGACGCCGCCGATCGCCCCGATGTAGAGCCCGTCCGCGAGCGGCCAGTTCAGCACGCCGAGCGGGCCGCTCAGCGCGACCACGATCACCCGCCCGCCGAGCGCGATCGCGAGCGTGAACGCCGGGACGAGGACCAGCACCTGCCGGCTGACGGTGGTCCGGTTCGAGGACAGCAGGGCGACCGGGGTGGCCGCCGAGGCGGTGTCCAGCGGCGCTTCGAGCATGCTCGTGAGGCCGAAGACCGAGCCGGCCGCCGAGCCGAAGATCAGCCCGTAGACGAGCATGTTGATGAGCATGCCCACGATGACGTCGCGGTCGGTCAGCGGGACGCCGAAGTACAGCGCGTGCTGGAGCGTCTGGGCGGGCGCGGCGCCGACGCCGAGCACCGTGCCGCCGAGCATGATGGCGGCGAACCGGCCGGTGAACACCCGGACCGTGCGCGGCCCGCCGCCGTGGTGGCGGGCGAACAGCCGCAGCCGGA
Source organism: Kitasatospora sp. NPDC059747 (assembly GCF_042732955.1). NCBI lineage: Bacteria > Bacillati > Actinomycetota > Actinomycetes > Kitasatosporales > Streptomycetaceae > Kitasatospora > Kitasatospora sp. NPDC059747. The sequence continues at coordinate 19,469 of NZ_JBHWGV010000143.1, forward strand.
CGTAGGTGGGCTCCAGAGCGAGGCCGCCGAAGACCGTCATGACCGCGTAGACCGCGCCGACGGCGAGGCCGGCGATGGGCCCGACGAGGACGCTCTCCAGGAGGAACCGCTCCCACTTGACCATCGGGTTGCTCCGGTAGAACACGACGAGGACCACGCCGACCAGCCACTCCGCCACGGTGACGCACAGCGCGGCGGCCAGGGCGGTCGCCAGGATCCGGGTCGGGCGGCGCACCGAGCCGCCGATCTGCCACCACGCCAGGTCGGGCCGGTCATGGCGGACGAGGTGGTCGGCGAGGTAGCCGAGCCAGCGCTCGGCGCGCTGCGCGTCCCACGTGCGCGGCGGGCGCCCGGCGACGGGATCGCGTTCGGGGGCTCGGCGGCGGTACAGGGCGGGGACGAAGCCGGCGAGGAGGTGCTCCTCCAGGGCGTGTTCGGTGGGGAAGCGCTCGCCGTCGAGGAGTTCGGCGGGTCTGCGGTCGGGGGCGTCGCTGTACATCGTCCGGGCCAGGATGACCATCAGCGGGGTGCTCAGGACGCGGGCGAGGCGCACGCCGCCGTCCGTGCGGCCGGTGCGCAGCTCCGCGAGGACGGCGTCCCAGAGGGGCTCGGGCCCGCCGGGGCCCGCGGTCACCGGGCGGGCGGTACGGGGCAGGTAGTCGGTGAGGTCCGCGGGGGTGAGGTCGGTGAGCTCGATCCCGGCGGCCCACACGAGGGGCGTGCTCGCCGCCTCGACCGCCTCCGCGAACTCGGCGCGGCGGCTGGTGAGGACGAGCGGCTGGGAGGTGTCGTTGAGCGCGTCGAGGGCGTCGCGGCGCAGGCCCTCGGCGATCTCGTCGAAGCCGTCGAGGACGGGCAGGACGAGGTCGGCGTCGATCAGCGCCGCGGCGAGCGTGCCACCGCCGGGGCCGCGGCCGACGAGATGCGGGTGGTCGCGCAGGAGCAGGTCGATCTGCCAGTCGCGCAGCGTGGTGGTGGTCGGGTCCCAGGAGCCGAGGCTGAAGACCACCGGCACGCGGGACGGGACGGCCCGGTCCCGCAGCCGGTCCAGGACGAAGCGGATCGTCAGGATCGACTTGCCGGAGCCGGCCCGGCCGAGGACCACGAGCCGGCCCGAGGGGATCTGCCCGTAGACCTCGGCCACCGAGCGGAGGTCGCCGTCGAGGTCCAGGCGGGCCGCCCGCTCGCCGGGCGCGAGGCGCTGGACGTTCTCCGGGCTGTCCATCAGGTCCTCGGGCGCGGGCCGCCAGCGCACCGGCAACGGGAACGGGTCGTGGACACGGCGCTGCTCCTCCTCGCGGCGCCAGCGGCGGCGGACCTCGCGGGCGAGCTCGTCGACGGCGTCGGCGAGGGCGGCGGGGACCGGGCGTGCGGGGGATGCGGGGGGCGCGGGCGGTGGCGGGGCTTCCGGCGGTGTCTCGGCACCGGGGTCGGGACCGGGGCCCTCGGTGATGATCGCCGCCAGCCGCTGCCGGTCCCCGGGCGAGGCGTCCAGCGCGTCCGCGATCAGGAGGACCGTCCCGAGCCGGTGGTCGGTGGAGCCGCCGCGCTCCAGCCGGCGGATCGTCCGCACGCTCACCTCGGCCTTCTCCGCGAGCTGCTCCTGCGTCAGCCCCGCCTCCTTCCGCAGTCGCCGCAACAGCGTGCCGAGTTCGTCCGTCACTCCGGCAAACCCCCATGGTCTTGCATGCTCATGTCCATCCGTGAGCCTACCGTGACGGCCGGTCACATATGGCCGGTGCCTTGTCCTGTCCCCCGACCTGCGCGGACGCCACGCTCGAAGGGTCCGCGCACAGAACGGCGACGGACGACGGACACGGCGAACGACACCTCGGAGGAAACGACATGGCGTACCGCTACTGGTGCGGCGAGTGCGGCTACCGCACGCCCTGGCTCCCGGAGTCACGGGCCGAGGAGCTGCAGATCGACCACTACGCGAGACGGCACCCGGGCGTGCCGCCCGGCGGCACCGTGGAGGCCGACCGCAAGAACCCGCAGGGCGCGTCGGGCTGCGCGGCCGTCCTCGGCGTCCTGGTCCTGCTCCTCGTGCTGGCCGCGTCGTGCCGCCGCTGAGCGCGGGCCGCGCCGAGGTGTCGGTCTCGGATCCGGGCGAGCTGCGCCCGTTGCGCAAGCACCTGCGCAGGGTCCCGGGGCTGGAGGTCGAGGAGACCGGCACGGCCGGGGAGACCGGCGCCGGCGCGGACCGGCCCGCCGACGCGCTCCGGGTGCTGGCCGTCGGCCGCGGCGCCCTCGGACGGGCGGTGCGGACGCTGCCGGCCTTCCTCCGCACCCGCCGCGGCGCCGTCACCGTCACCGTCCGGGCCCGGGACTGGACGGTCACCCTGCACCCCGACGACCCCACCGCCGACGGCCCCCCCCCCGCCCGGCCCACCGTCACGGAACTGGCCGCCGCCCCGGGCGCCCGGTGGGCCGCGCGGGGGGGGGCGCGGGGCTGGGCGCCCCCGGGGGGGGCCCC
>NZ_JBHWGV010000144.1:0-21694 GCF_042732955.1 Kitasatospora sp. NPDC059747
CCCCCCCCCCCCCCCCCCGGGGCGGCCCCCCCCCCGGCGGCCCGCCCCCGCGCCCCGCCGTTTCTCAGCTCCGCACCACGCGGGCCCGCAGGTAGTTGCGGCGCCCGAAGTTGGGCTCGTCCACCGCCGTGAGCTCGTCCACCTCGAAGCGGTACAGGGCCGCCGCGCCGGCGCCGGCGAGGTACTGGCGGCGGAGCTCGTCGTCCTGGGCGAAGGACGGGTAGCGGGCCCGGTAGGCGGCCAGGGCGGCCTCCGCCTGGTGACCCCAGGCCTCGCCGGCGCTGCCCGTGAGCTGGAGGCCGCGCAGCTGTTCGCCGAAGACGGGCGGCGGCAGGAAGACGGTGGCGGCGGCGCGGGCCTCCTCGGCGAGGTGGCGGCTGTGCCGGGTGGAGCGCTCGCTGACGAAGTACAGGACGAGGTCGTCGTCGTGGGCGAAGAACGCGAGGTTGGCGTGCGGCCCGTGCTCGTGACCCGCCGTCGCGAGGGTGAGCACCATGGCCTCGGCGAGCAGGCCTTCGACGCCCTTGTGCAGGAGGTCCCCGGGCCAGTCCCCCTGGGTGATGTCGAGTCGGTACGGCACGGACGCTCCCTCCGCTGGCACGACAGAGCCGGGCGGGTTCCCCGTCGCGACGGGGCTCCACGCCCGGCTCACATGCTCTACCCGCCGCCCCGCCCGAACAAGGCGGGGGACGGAATCAGTACCGCGGCAGCGCGCCCGGACCGAGCAGCGGGCGCAGTGCCCCGCCCCGCATCCGGTCCACCAGGGGTCCGCAGCGCCCGGCGATCGGCGCCAGGAGCGCCGCGACGACGATGCCGACCAGCATGCCGACCGCGACGTCGTGCGGGTAGTGCACGCCGACCCACACCCGGGAGGCGCCCATCAGGACGGCGAAGATCCCGGCGATCGCGCCGAGGCGGCGGTCGACGAAGAACAGCGCGGTGGCGGCGGCGAAGGCGATCACGGTGTGGTTGCTGGGGAAGGACCAGTCACCGGTACCGGGGCAGGTCTCCAGGGGGACGCTCCCCCGGATCTGCGCACACGGCCGGACCTCCTCGACCATGCCCTTCAGCACGGAGTTCGCGACGTACGCGACGACCACGATCACCGGCGTCGCCAGCACCCGGGCCATCAGGGCCGATTCGGCGCCGCGCGCCCGCCACCACGCGTGGAGCATGAACAGCGCGAACAGGCCGAGGCCGATGGCCGACCAGACCTTGATCACGTCGTCCAGCCACACCGGCGCGGCCTTGGACCAGCCGTTGACCTGGGTGTAGAGGCCGCCGGAGATGCCGCTGCCGTCGAACACGGCGAGAGCCCGGGAGGACATCACGCGTCACCTCCGTGACGGCGCGCCTTACGGGCGCGGAACACTTCGAGAACAATGGGGAGCACGGAGACAACTACTACCAGACCGATGATCGGTAGCAGATATCGGTCGATGCTGGGGATCGACGATCCCAGCCCGTAGCCGGCCAGCACCACGCCCACCGTCCACAGCACACCGCCCGCGACCTGCCAGAAGGTGAACGAGCGGACCGGCACTTCGAGCACGCCGCACATCGGATTGAGCACCGTTCGGACGACGGGGATGAACCGCGCCAGGACGATCGCCTTGCCGTGGCCGTACTTGGCCAGCAGTTCCTCGGCCCGCTCGACGCCCTCCTGCAGGCTCTTGCGCTTGCTGCGGCGCAGCAGCGCCCGCCCGCCCCGCCTGCCGATGACGTAGCCGACCTGGGCGCCCGCCAGCGCGCCGACCAGGGCCGCCGGGAGGACCTGCCACAGCTCCAGCTGCGGGCCCTTGGTGGCGCCGGGCACGCAGAGCAGCCCGGCGGTGAACAGCAGCGAGTCGCCGGGCAGGAAGAAGCCCACCAGCAGGCCGGTCTCGGCGAAGAGCACCACGGCGATGCCGAGCGCGCCGAAGGCGGCGAGCAGCGAGGAGGCGTCCAGCGGGTTCACCGCGAGGTGGACGGCCGGATCGAGGGGGAACTGGAGCAAGGCTGGCGGACCTCCCGTACGTTGGAGGGCGGTGGAACGCCCGGACCGTCTACAGTGACGTAGACGGTCTACATGACTGTAGACGATAACTGGAGGAAGCGCCGCCATGTCCGACGTACCGTCCGCCCGCCGGCCCGCCGGGGAGCTGGAGGCCGAGGTGCTGACCGCCCTCTGGTCCGCACGGCACCCGATGACGCCGCAGGACGTCCAGGCGGCGCTCGGCGGGGACCTCGCCCGCACCACGATCGCGACGATCCTCGCCCGCCTGCACGACAAGGGCACCGTCGAACGGACCCGGGCCGGCCGCGCCTACGCCTACACCCCGACCGTCCAGGACACCGCGGGCCTCGCCGCCCGCCGCATGCACACCGAGCTCGGCCGCGAGGCCGACCGCTCCACCGTGCTCGCGCGCTTCGTGTCCGACCTCTCCGCCGAGGACGAGCAGCTCCTCCGCGCACTCCTGGGCGACGGCACCGCGTGATGATCGCCGTCTGGGCGCCCCTCCTGCTGCCCTTCCTCGCCGCCCCGCTGGCCCGCCGCCTCGCCGACGCGCTGTCCCCCCGGGCCGCCGCCTGGACGCTCGCCGGCTCGGCCGCCGTCCTGGCCGGCGGCACCCTGTGCTCGCTCGGCCTGCTCGCCGCCGCCGGACTGCTCCAGCTGCCGCCGGTCGCCGCCCTCGGCCACCTGTCCCTGCCCTGGCTCACCGCCGCCGCGCCCGGCGCACCCCTCGCGGCGGCCGTCGCCGCACTCGCCCTGGCCGCGCTGACCGCCCTCGCCGTCCGGACCGCCCGCCGCCACCACCGCGACCTGCGCACCGCCCGGGCCGCCCTGCCCGTCGAGGACGCGCGCCGGACCCCGCGGGACCTGCTCACCCCGCCCGACCACCGGCTCACCGTCCTCGACGACGAACGCGCCGACGCCTTCGCCCTCCCGGGCCGGCTGCACCGCGGCGAACCCGGCCGGATCGTCGTCACCGCCGGCATGCTGCGGGCCCTCAGCGGCCCCGAGCGGGCGGCCCTGCTCGCCCACGAGCGGGCCCACCTCACCGGCCGTCACCACCTCTTCCTCGCCCTGGCCGAACACGCCGCCGACATCCACCCGGCGCTCCGGCAACTGCGCGCGCCCCTCGGCTACCACCTGGAGCGCTGGGCCGACGAGGTGGCGGCGGCCCGGGTGGGCGACCGCACCGTGACCGCCCGCGCGGTGGGCCGCGCCGCCCTGGCCGCCAACCGGGCCCCGTCGCCCGCCCGCCCCAAGCTGGCGGCCGCGGCCCACACCGGCCCCGTCCCGCGGCGGGTGGCCGCCCTCCTGCAACCCCGCCCGACCCCGACGGGCACCCGCCTGCGCCCGGTGGCCCTGGCCCTGGCCGCCTGCCTGGCACTGAGCACGGCGGCCACCATGGAGGCGACCGCCGACCTGCACCACACGGTGGAGGCCGCCCAGCACAACGACGGACGCGTGGAGCGCTGACGGCCGCGGCGGGCGCAACCGGCAGCGGCCGCGGAAGAAACCCCCACCACCCCGCACACCGACTTCCCCGACCCCGTCCCCAGACCCCCGCCTCCCCCTTACGCTTTCGTCAGCGCATCGACCCCGACGCGCCCTCGATCGGCGGCGAGGAGCAACCCGAGTGCGTCAGACCGGACGGCAGACCCGACGACCGGAACGTCGAACCCCGCCGACCGCGGCCGAACTGGCCAAGGTCCACGACCGCACCCTCGCCGACGCCGCCGCCCGGGAAGCCGCCCGCGAGAACACCCAGCAGCCCGCCGGCACCGGCACCACCGGCGACGGCCAGGGCCTGCCGGAACCCCGCCCCGAGATCGGCGACTCCTGGGAGCGCCTGCGCCGCCTCGGTCTCGACCCCGACTCCGGCGCCGCCGCCATCCACCTCGGCCCGGCCGAGGTCGAACTGCGCCGACGGGCGAGCGGCCTGGAAGCCGTCATGCCCGTGCTCCGCGAAACCCTCATCCAGCCCGTGGACCAGGCGCCGCTGATCCTCGCGATCGCCGACGCCGAGGGCCACGTCCTGTGGCAGGAGGGCGAGCGGGGCCTGCGCCGCAGCGCCGACCGGATCGGCTTCCTGATCGGCGCCCGCTGGATCGAGGAGAGCGTCGGCACCAACGGGATCGCGGCGGCGCTGCGCACCCAGCGCCCGATGCAGGTCCACTCCGCCGAGCACTACCTGCGCAGCCACCACTCCTGGACGTGCGTCGCCGCGCCCGTCCACGACCCCGGCACCGGACAGCTCATCGGCGCGGTCAACCTCAGCGGCCCCGCCCACAGCGTGCGCCCGTACCTGCTCCAGCTCACCACCACGGCAGCGCGCCTCGCCGAGACCGAACTGCGCGCCCACCGGCTGGAGTCGCTCCACCAACTGCGCACGATGGCAGCCCCACTGCTCGCCCGGGTGGCCGGCCCCGCGCTCGTGGTGGACGCCGCCGGATGGACCGCCGCCTCGGCCGGGCTCCCTCCGCTCGGCCGGCTGCGCCTGCCCGCGGAGAGCTGGGGCGCCGCGGCCGTCCAGTGGGTGCCCGGGCTCGGCGAGTGCGTCCTCGAACCGCTGGCCGACGGCTGGCTGGTGCGGCCGGTCCGGCCGTCGGACGGGGACGGCGCCCTCGCCGCCGAACAGCCGGAGGGGGCGCGGCTGCGCCTGGACCTGCGGCGCGCGGACCGGCCGGAGCTCTCGGTGCAGGGCGCGGCCGGCGGCTGGTCGCACGCGCTCAGCCCGCGCCACGCCGAACTGCTGCTCCTGCTGGCCACCGGACGCGACGGCAGCACCGCCGCGCAGCTCGCCGACGCGCTGTTCGGGGATCCGGCCAGGACGGTCACCGTCCGCGCCGAGCTGTCCCGGCTGCGCCGCTACCTAGGCGGCCTGCTGGCTCACCGGCCGTACCGGTTCGCGGAGTCGGTGCTGGTCACGGTGCTGGGCCCGGACGATCCGTACGACCTGCTGCCGTCGTCGTCGGCCCCGGCCGTGCGCCGGCTGCGGACGGCACTGGCCGCCGGAACGGTACGCCTGCCGGGCGCGGCGGTCCCCGAACCCCGCATGTCCGACCCGCGCGCCCGCGTGAGCGCCCCTCAGCCGCCCCCGAGCAGCGCGGCCAGCTGGGCGTCGGTCGGGCCGCAGGCGCGCTCGGCCTCCTCGGAGACCAGCGCGTAGGTCCGGTCGAGCCAGGCCTGCACGCGGGGCTTGGAGACCTCCAGCAGGGCGCTGCCGTGCGGGGATTCGAGCGCTAGGTGCAACGTCGAGCCGTGGCACGGGCAGTACGCCGGCCACAGTTTGACGTCGCCCTGGCCGCTCAGCATGCGCAGGCCGTCGCGCAGGAGTTCGCGCGAGAAGACCCAGTCGGCCTCGTCCGGCCGGCCCAGGTGGAAGGTCAGCAGCACCTCGTACGGACGGGCGGCTTCGAAGCGGAACCGGGTGCGGACCTCGCCGACGACCTCCTCGCCCAGAGCGATCCGCAGCGTCAGCACCTCCTCCACCGCCGCCGGAGCGGCGGTGGAGCCTTCCCCATCGTCGCCCGTGGGGGTGGCGGCGAGGGGTGCACTGGAGGCTGCGGACAGCGGGTCGGGCGGCATGACGGTCTCTCCGGGACGGCGTGGGATGCTCTCAGACTGCGCCACCGCGGGCCGGGCGGGCAAGGGTTGCAAGGAGGTTGCAATCACCCCCGTCCCGGACGGACGGTCCTTACTCCATTTTGTCGGACGATCCGTCAACTTCCTTGCGATGAACGGATGTCCACGAAGTGGATGGAATCCGTCCACGACGTGGCCGCCCGCTGGTACGCTCACCCCCTCCCGGAACGGACCCCGCGCCACGGACCGTGGGAGAATGCGGCGACTGCGACGGCGACTTCGGGGAGGGAGGGGTCCGGTGGCTGTGCGCGAGGACGCGGTACCGGACGTGCGGCACGAGGCCGCGCCACACGGCCGGCACGGTCGGCCGCGCCCGTTCGGCGGCCGGTTCCGGCTGCCCACCCTGCGGTTCTCCGGCGCCGCGATGGCGATGTCCACGGTCGTCGGCATCAGCATCGCCACCACCCTGCTCCTGCACGAGCAGCAGGGCATCGGCCGGCGGGCCGGCGTCGCCCGGGTCGGCACCACGCCGCCGCCGACCCCGAGCGGGAGCGGCACCGAGCAGGCCGAGGCCGCCGCCGAGCACCCCCCGGCAGCGCCCGAGCCCAGCGGACGGCCGTCCGCCTCCCGGCCCGCGCGACCGCACCCCGGCTCGTCGACACCCGTTCCCTCCACGCACCGACCGGGCACGCCCGAGCCGACGGCCGCCGCGTCCGAGGGCGGACACACCGGGCTCGCGTCCACCGACGATCCGTCCGCCCAGGGCCGCGGGGCCACCGCGGGGCACGGGCCGGCGGCGCCGTCCGGACCGGCGTCCACGTCTCCGCAGACGTCCCCGCAGATGACGCCCACCCCGTCGCCGGCACAGCCGTCCGGACAGCCGTCGCCGTCCCCGAGCGCGAGCCTCCCGTCCGGCACCCCGTCGTTCACGCCGCGGCTCCCGACCGTCCCTTCGGTGGTCCCGGCCGTCCCGGGATCCGACATCACCCCGAACACCCCTGCCGCCACCGGCGTCCCCGACACCACCGACACCGCCGCGACCACCGACGTCACTCCCGGGGCCGAGCAGCCCCTGAGCGGCGTCGCCCAGGTCTCCCCGCTCGGCCGCGACGGCACGCGGCACGTGCTCGGCCTCAGCGTCACCGAGCCCGTCACCGCCCTCCAGACCGAGTTCCGGCTCGCCCCGGGCGAGTTGGCCCCGGGCAGCGGCACCGCGTGGACGGACCTGCCCGGTGCCGTGGTCACCGCCCAGCAGGAACGGGGCGCCCTGGTCTACCGGTTCACCACGCCGGCCGGTACCGACGTCGGCCCCGGGCACTACACGTTCGGCGTCCGCGGCACCCGCCCGACCGCGACGGCCCCGCGCAAGGGCGCCGCGGCGGAGGGCTGGAACGCCGCCGCCTTCGGCATCACCGACCCCCGGGCCGTCTCCGCCCTGGGCACCTTCACCGAGGCGGCACCGCAAGCGGGCCGGCAGCCCGCCCCGCCGGAAGCCCCGTCGAAGACCCCGCCGGAAGCCTCGCCGGAGGCCCGGTCGAAGACCCCACCCGTCCACCACTGACGCCCGGCCGGGCCCCGCCGGTCCCTCCGGCGACCCGGGCTCATCTCCGCGGCCACGTTCGTTACTGTGGGCAGCACCCGGCCCGGCGGCCCGACCGGGCCCCGTGCGGCCGCCGACCCGTACCCGAGGAGGAGTCCGTGTCCACCGTCCTGACCCCCGGCGGAAACGCACCGCTGTCCGCCGCGCGCGTGACCGTCGAGGTCACCGCACCCAAGGCGCTGGACGTCTCCGGCCTGCTGCTGACCGACGCCGGGAAGGTGCGTTCGGACGCCGACTTCGTGTTCTTCAACGCGCCGCACGGCCCCGGCGTCAGCCACCGCCCGGCCGGCGCGGGCGCGCCGGACGCGATCACGGTGGACACCCGGGCCGTCCCGGCCGGGATCACCAAGGTGGTCGTGACGGCCAGTCCGGCCGACCAGGAGAGCACGTTCGCCGGGATGGAGCCGACCGCGACCGTCCGCGACGCCGACACCGGCCAGGTGCTGGTCTCCTTCACCCCGCCGCCGCTCGGCCGGGAGACCGCGCTCATCGTGGTGGAGGTCTACCTGCGCAACGGCGCGTGGAAGGTGCGGGCGGTCGGCCAGGGGTACGCCAACGGACTCGCGGGCATCGCCACCGACTTCGGCGTCACCGTCGACGAGACCCCGGCGGCCCCTCCGGTCTCCGTCGCGCCCCCGATGCCGTCCGCCCCGCCGCCCGCACCGACCGCACCGCCCCTCGACCCGCGCATCGCCCGCACCGCCGCGCCCCCGATGCCGACCTCCCCGCCGCCCGCCGCACCGCCGGCACCGGCCGCGGCCACCCGCCCGAAGGTCACCCTCGACAAGGGCCGGGTCAACCTGGTCAAGGGCAGCTCGGTGTCCCTGGTCAAGAACGGCCGCCCGTTCCTCTCCTCGGTCCGGATGGCCCTCGGCTGGGAGCCCGCCGGCCGCGGCCGCAGCATCGACCTCGACGCCTCCTGCATCGCCTTCGACGCCAGGCGCCGCAAGCTGGAGACGGCCTGGTTCATGAAGCTCACCGTCTTCAACGGCGCGATCGCCCACTCCGGCGACAACCTCACCGGCGAGGGCACCGGCGACGACGAGTCGATCACCGTCCACCTGGAGGGCCTGCCCGCCGAGGTCACCGGCCTGGTCTTCGTCGTCAACTCCTTCTCCGGGCAGCGCTTCACCGAGGTGCAGAACGCCTACTGCCGCCTGCTGGACGCCGGCAGCGGACAGGAGCTGGTCCGCTTCGACCTGACCCACTCGGAGCCGCGCACCGGAGTGGTGATGTGCAAGCTGGTCCGCCAGAGCACCGGCGAGTGGGAGATGACGGCGCTCGGCGAGTACGTGGACGCCAAGACCGCCCGCGCGATGATCGAGCCGTCCGCCGCGCTCCTCTGAGCCCCGCTCGCCCACCGGAAAACCGGTGGCCGGTCCGCCGGCCCGGGGCCATCCTGTCCGCATGCAGATCAGAGAAGCCACCGCCGAGGACTGGCCGGCCATCTGGCCGTTCTTCCACGCGATCGTCGCCGCGGGCGAGACGTTCCCGTACCCGCCGGACCTCTCCTCCGAGCTCGGGCGCGAGTGGTGGCTGCTGCCCGCGCCGAACCGCACGGTGGTCGCGGTGGACGACGCGGGCACGGTCGTCGGCACCGCGAACATGTGCCGCAACCGCCCGGGCAACGGCTCGCACGTGGCCAGCGCCAGCTACATGGTGGACCCGGCCCACCACGGGCGGGGCATCGGGCGGGCCCTGGTCGAGCACACCCTCGACTGGGCCCGCCGACAGGGCTACCGCGCCATGCAGTTCAACGCGGTGGTGGCGAACAACCACCACGCGGTGAAGCTCTACGAATCGCTGGGCTTCAGCGTCGTCGGCACCGTCCCCGAGGCCTTCCGCCACCCCACCGAGGGATACGTCGGCCTCCACGTGATGCACCGCCCGCTCTGAGGGCGGCTACTCCTCGATGGCCCCGCCCACCCGGCACAGGTGCTGCCGGAAGCTGTACGCCGGGTCGGCGGCACGCCGCTCCAGGTACTCGTCGAAGGCGGTCTGCCGGCGGAGCGTGTCGCCGGAGCGGATCCGCCCGGCCTGGGCGCGCTCGGTGCGGGCGATGTCCGCGGCCGTCGCGAGCACCTCGTCGATCCGGTCGCCCGGGACGAACAGCACGCCGTCCGCGTCGGCGAGGACCACGTCCCCGGCGTCCACCAGGTGCGGCCCGAACCGCGCCGTGACCAGCGCCTCCGGCTCCCGCTCGGCCAGCCGCAGGGGCCCGAGCGGCAGGGCGCCGTAGCTGAACACCGGCAGCCCGATCTCCACCAGCTCGGGCGTATCCCGGTGCAGCCCCCACACGACGATCCCGGCGACCCCGGCCGCCATCGCCTCCAGCACGGCGAGGTCCCCGATGCAGGCCTCGTCCGTCCGCCCGCCGTTGTCGATCACGAGGACGTCCCCGTCCCGCGCGGCCCCGTACGCCTCCAGGAACACGTCCACGCTCCCGTAGTGCCGCACCGGCAGCACCCGCCCGGCGACCCGGACCCCCGCCCCGACCCCCGCAACCCCCACCGGCGCCGCCCGCACCCCCACCCCGAGCCGCACACAGGCATCCGCCACCAACGGCGTCGACAGCCCTTCGAACTCCTTCAGCATCCCCAACTCCTCCCACTACGGCCCCAGTTCACCACCCCCGATCCTAGGCCGGGACCCACCCCCGTAAACGCGCGGAACCGCCGGGAACACACGGAACGCGAAACGGCTCGCACCCCCTCCCACAAAGGGGGTGCGAGCCGTTCGGCACCGGGGCCGCAGCGTCAGCTGCGGGTGGCCATGGCGCGGAGGAAGAAGGTCAGGTTGGCCGGGCGCTCGGCGAGGCGGCGCATGAAGTAGCCGTACCACTCCTGGCCGTACGGGAGGTACACCCGCATGGTGTTGCCCTCGCCGGCGAGGCGCAGCTGCTCCTCCGGGCGGATGCCGTAGAGCATCTGGTACTCGAACGAGTCGCGGTTGCGGCCGTTCCACTGGGCCAGCTGCCCGGCGATCTTGATCATGTTCGGGTCGTGCGAGGCGATCATCGGGTAACCCTCGCCCGCCATCAGGACCTTGAGGGCCCGGACGTACGCGAGGTCGACCTCGTGCTTGCCCTGGAAGGCGACCGACTCGGGCTCCTTGTAGGCGCCCTTGCACAGGCGCACGCGGGAGCCGGCGCCGGAGAACTCGCGGCAGTCGGCCTCGGTGCGGCGCAGGTAGGCCTGGAGCACGACGCCCAGCCACGGGTAGTCGGCCCGCAGCTCGCGCGCGATGGCGAGGGTGGAGTCGGTGGTGGTGTGGTCCTCCATGTCGAGGGTCACCGTGGTGCCCGCGTCGGCGGCGGCCTCGCAGATGCGGCGGGCGTTCTCCAGCGCGATCTTCTCGCCGTCCACCGGCAGGAACTGGCCGACGGCCGACAGCTTGACGGACACCTCGGCGCCGGCCGCGAGGCCGGTCTCCTTGAGCGCCTTGAGCAGGTGCTCGTACGCCTCGGCGGTGCCGGCGGCCTGGGCGGCGTCCTGGGTGTCCTCGCCGAGGTGGTCCAGGGTGACCTTGCGGCCGGTGGCGACGAGGTCGTCGCAGGCGGTGACGGCGTCGTCGAGGACCTCGCCGGCGACGAAGCGCTCGACTATCGCGTGGGTCGGCGGGAACTTCTCGACCACGGTCCGGACCTGCGGCGACCGGGAGGCCGCGAGGAGGGCGGAACGGAGCATCGTGACTCCTGGAACTGGTGCTTCTAAGGGTGGCAGAAAGTGGCCGGGGCGGCGGGTACGGGGGTGGCCCCGCCCCCCCGGCGGGGCGGCGCCCGGTTGCGGGACCGGGCGTCGCGGGTGACCGATGGCTACGCGATGTCCACGTGGAGCCGAAGGGCCGAAGGGGCCGGTCAGCCCATGTGCGGGTAGCGGTAGTCCGTCGGCGGGACGAAGGTCTCCTTGACCGAGCGGGTCGAGGTCCACCGCGCGAGGTTCTGCTTGGCGCCGGCCTTGTCGTTGGTGCCGGAGGCCCGGCCGCCGCCGAAGGGCTGCTGGCCGACGACGGCGCCGGTCGGCTTGTCGTTGATGTAGAAGTTGCCGGCCGCGAAGCGCAGCTTCTCCATCGCGTGCTCGACGGCCGCGCGGTCCTGGGAGATGATCGAGCCGGTCAGGCCGTAGGCCGAGACGGACTCCATCTGCGCCAGCATCTCGTCGTACTTCTCGTCCTCGTAGACGTGGACGGCGAGGACGGGGCCGAAGTACTCGTCGCGGAAGTACTCCGAGGCCGGGTCCTGGCACACGAGCACGGTCGGGCGGACGAAGTAGCCGACCGAGTCGTCGTAGGTGCCGCCGGCGAGGACCTCGACCCGCGGGTCGGCCTGGGCGCGGTCGATGGCGGCCTTGTTCTTGGCGAAGGCGCGCTCGTCGATGACGGCGGACATGAAGTTGCCCAGGTCGCTGACGTCGCCCATGGTCAGGCCGTCGACCTCGGCGGCGAACTCGTCCTTCAGGCCGGCCCACAGCGAGGCGGGGACGTAGGCGCGGGAGAGCGCCGAGCACTTCTGGCCCTGGAACTCGAAGGCGCCGCGGGTCATCGCGGTCTTCAGCACGGCCGGGTCGGCGGACGGGTGGGCGACGAGGAAGTCCTTGCCGCCGGTCTCGCCGACGATCCGCGGGTAGGTGCGGTACTGCGAGATGTTGTTGCCGACCTCGCGCCACAGGTGCTGGAAGGTGGCGGTGGAGCCGGTGAAGTGGATGCCGGCGAGCGCCGGGTGCTTGAGCGCGACGGCGGAGACGTCGAGGCCGTCGCCGGTCACCATGTTGATGACGCCCTTGGGCAGGCCGGCCGCCTCCAGCAGCTGCATGAGCAGGTGCGCGGAGAACTGCTGGGTCGGGGACGGCTTCCAGAGCACCACGTTGCCCATCAGCGCGGGCGCGGTCGGCAGGTTGCCGGCGATCGCGGTGAAGTTGAACGGGGTGATCGCGTAGACGAAGCCCTCCAGCGGGCGGTGGTCGCTGCGGTTCCACACGCCGTCCGAGGAGACCGGCTGCTCGGCCATGATCTGGCGGGCGAAGTGCACGTTGAAGCGCAGGAAGTCGACCAGCTCGCAGGGGGTGTCGATCTCGGCCTGCTGCGCGGTCTTGGACTGGCCGAGCATGGTGGCGGCGGCCAGGGTCTCGCGCCAGGGGCCGGCCAGCAGGTCGGCGGCGCGGAGGAAGATCGCGGCGCGGGAGTCGAAGGAGAGCGCCTGCCAGGCCGGGGCGGCGGCCAGGGCAGCGTCGATGGCGTCCTGCGCGTCGGCCTGGGTGGCGTTGCGCAGGGTGCCGAGCCGAGCCGCGTGGTTGTGCGGCTGGACGACGTGGATCTCGGCGCCGCCGCCCATGCGGCGCTCACCGTTGATCGTCATGGTCAGCTGGACCGGCTCCTGGCCGCCCAGCTCCTTCAGCTTGGCCTCCAGGCGGGCCCGTTCGGGGCTGCCGGGGGCGTAGCTGTGGACCGGCTCGTTCACCGGCGCGGGGACCTGGGTCACAGCGTCCATGAGTTCTCCTGTGATTATCGGATTCAGCGATACCGCATGTCACCATGCTGATACGCTCTGTCACGTTCCGCTTGCGGGATCGGACAGGGCTTGTCCGTCGCAAGGCCGCGTGGCCAAGCGAGAAGCCCCGGCGTATGCCACGGGCGGAGTCACGAGGCGCACGCTCTCCTTTCGAGGAGCAGTCGCTGCGACCGCCGGCACGGACCGGCCAGCGTTGGATAACGCTATTTCAGCCGCCCGGCCATGCAATTGGCCGGGCGGCTAAAGTCGCCCGGACGGAGTTGTCCGAGCGAACGAAAGCGTCACGCCCCGACAGCCACCCGCCGCTCCCAGTCGATCCGGTACCCGTGCACCGGGCGGAGCATCTTCTCCGGGCTCATGAACGTCCGCATGACGATCGGCGCGAGCAGCCGGAACATCACCCGTGCGACCGGACCGGAGGACTTCTGGCTGTTGGTGCGGGCGGCGTCGGCGGCGATCTTCTCGACCCGCGGCCGGCGCATCGCCTCGTAGGCGGCGAACGCGGCGGTGTGGTCGGGCAGGTCCCGCAGGCAGCGGGCGAGTTCGACGGCGCTCTCGACGGCGAGCGAGACGCCCTGGCCGGAGCTGTTGGACGGCGCGTGGACGGAGTCGCCGACCAGGACCATCCGGCCGCGGTGCCAGTGCGGGACGGACGGCATGATCTCCAGCCGCGGGAAGACCTCCATGGTGTCGGCGTCGGCCACCGCGAGGACGTCCCGGGCGGGCACGTCGCCGGAGTGCAGGTCACGCAGCCGGCGCAGCCACTCGTCGTTGCTCACGGCGCGGACCTGTTCGTAGGTCAGCTGCTCGGGCTGCGGGACGTTGCTGAACCACGCCGTCCCGGCGCCCTCGGGCAGTCCCCAGTAGCCGAAGAAGGCGCGGGCGCCGTTGGCGAAGTGCACGGTCTCGCCGCGTCCTGCCCGGCCGGGCAGGCGGTACGGGCTGTAGCCGCCGATGCCGAGCAGCCCGGTGTACCGGGCGCCGGGCGCGGCCGGGTCGATCAGGGTGCGGACGGTGGAGCGGGTGCCGTCGGCGCCGATCAGCAGGTCGCCGGTGGCGGTGGTGCCGTCGGCGAAGCGGGCGGTGATGCCGTCGGCGCCCTCCTCGACGCCGACGAGCCGTTTGCCGTACCGGACGTCGATGCCGGCCTCGCCGAGCCGCCGCTGCAGCACCTCGTACAGTTCGGCGCGGCGCATCAGCCGCCCGCGCGGCAGGTCGGGCAGGCCGGCGAACTCGGCGAGCGTGCCGCCCCTGCCGTCCTCGATGACCATCGGGCCGACCGGCTGGCCGAGCCGGCCGACCTCCGCCTCCAGCCCGACGGCCGCGAGGGCGCCGAGCCCGTTGGGGGCGATCATGAACGTCCCGCCGATGCCCTCGGCGGAGCTCTCGTAGGCCTCGAACACGAGCGGCTCGATGCCGGCCCTGCGCAGTGCCAGCGCCATGACCGGGCCGGCGATCCCGCCGCCGATGACGAGGGCCTTCTTCGACGTGCGCGGTGCATTCATTGCAGACTCCCGAAGTACTCCTGCCAGGTCCGGACGAAGTCCGGCGCCTGGAGCTGGGTGACGAGGCGCCCGACGAACGCGATCTCGGTCTCCAGTCCGCCGACCCGGTACTCCTCCTCGATCAGGAAGATCCAGCCGACGCCCTCCTCCGTGGCCTTGCGCAGCGTCGCCCGGATCCCCGCCACTTCGGCGGTCAGGGCGGCCAGCCGCTGCTCCAGGAGCTCCACGGCCTCGGCCGGCGGGAGCACCATGAGCAGCGACAGCGAGACCCCGAACGCGGGGTACTCGTGCTGCGGTTCGGCGACGAGTTCGCGCATCCAGTCGTAGAGCTCCGTCCTGCCCTCGGGCGTGAGGGCGTAGACGGTGCGCTCCGGCCGCTGGGTGTCGCGGACGGTTTCCCGCTCGGCGACGAACCCGGCCTTCCGCAGCTGCTCCACGACCATGTACAGCGAGCTGCGGTTGTACCTGATGTTGCGGTCCTTGGAGTGCTCCTTGAGCCGGCGCCCCATCTCGTAGGGGTGCAGCGGTTCGGCCAGGAGTTCCGCCAGGACGGCGAGGGCCAGCGGGTTCGACACCTTGCGTCGCTTCGCCACGAGACGTTCCTCATCTCTTGGTCAGTACTGACTATCCACTCCTGAATAGTCAGAGTCAACTATTTTCGAATGACCGGCGGCAGCTCTGTCCGCCCGGCTAAAATCAACCACACGGCCTTGTCCGCTCGGATGAAGGCAGCTGAAGGGAGGCCCGATGGCGAGCCCCGGCCTCCCGCTCCGCCAGCTCCTGATGTCCCTCGGCGAACCCCTGGTCGAGCTCCAGGCCGCCCCGCAGGGCCTGGACGTACCCGTCCGCGACGTCGCGATCCTCGACCCCGAGGACCCGCCGACCGCGGCCCCCGGCGAACTCGTCCTCGCGATCGGCGCCCGCGGCCGCGCCGCCCTCCCCGCCCTGCGCGCCGCCGGCCGGGCCGGCGCGGCGGCCGTCGCCGTCAAGCTCGACGCCCCCGGCCAGGCGGACGCCCTGCGCGAGGCCGCCACCGACGCCGGCGTCGCCCTGCTCTCGGTGCGCCGCGAGACCCGCTGGGAGCACCTGGACTCGCTGGCCCGCGCGATCATCGCCGGTCCGGACGCCCCCGACACCGCCGGCGCCCCCGAGCACAACGCGGGCGACCTCTTCTCCCTCGCCCAGACCGTCGCCGTGCTCACCAGCGGCATCGTCTCGATCGAGGACACGTCCAGCCGGGTGCTCGCCTACTCCCGCTCCTCCGACTCCGACGAGGTCGACGACCTCCGCCGGCTCTCCATCCTCGGCTGGCAGGGCCCCGAGCCGTACCTCTCCAAGCTCCGCGAGTGGGGCATCTTCCAGCACCTGCGCACCTCGGACGCCCCGATCGCGGTCGAGCCGCACCCCGAACTCGGCCTGCGCCGCCGCCTCGCGGTCGGCATCCGGGCCGGGGCGCAGCCGCTCGGCACCATCTGGGTGCAGGAGGGCGCGCAGCCGCTGGCCCCGCTGGCCGAGCAGGCCCTGGTCGGTGCCGCCCGCGTCGCCGCCGCCCAACTGGTGCGCCGCCGCCGGGAGCTGTCCGCCGACGTGCGGCTCACCCAGACGCTGCTCACCGGCCTGCTGGAGGGCTCCACCGGCCCGCAGTCGCTCGCCACCCACCTGGGCCTGGACCTGCGCCGCCCGGCCACCGTCCTCGCGTACGGCGCCCGCACCACCGAGGCGCTGCACCGCGCCGACATCACCGGCCTGATCTCGGTGCACACCGCCGCCCGGCACCGCGGCGCGCTGCTCGCCCCGATCGAGTCCCGGGTGTACGTGCTGCTGCCCGAACTCCCGCCGGGCCTGCCGATGACGACCGTCCGGGACTGGGCCTCCGAGGTGGTCGAGGCGGCCAGGGAACACCTCGGCGTGCCGCTGCGGGCCGCGATCGGCTCGACCGTGGACGGCCTCGCGCAGGTGCCGGACTCCCGGGCCCAGGCGGACCGGATCCTCGACGCGATGGGCCGCGGCGGGGTGGACCTCGACGTGGCCGCGCTGATCGACGTCCAGGCCGAGGTGCTGGTGAGCGAGATGCTCGCGCTGCTCCAGGAGCGCGGCGGCCTGCGCGACCCGAGGCTGACCGCGCTCACCGCCTACGACCGGCGGCACGGCACCCGGCTCGCCGAGTCCGTGCTGGCCTGGCTGGACGCGCTCGGCGAGGTCCGGGTAGCCGCCGACGCCCTGCACATCCACCCCAACACCCTGCGCTACCGGGTGCGCCGCGCCGAGCAGTTGACCGGCATCGACCTCGCCCAGCCGCAGCAGCGCCTGCTGGCGATGCTGCAACTGCGGCTGCCCGCCGACGAATAGGGCCACCGGACTCTAGGTGGCGCGCGTCCGCCACTGCTCCCAGGCCGACAGCCACAACTGCTCGGCCAGCTCCTGCGCCTCCCAGCCCTCGGGCCCGCCGCCCGAGCGGTCCCGCCACAACTGCGCCCACGCCCGCTGCGCCGGCAGGCTCGCCACCTCGCTCGCGAACACCGTGTACCGGACGACCTCCTCGACGGCCGCCGCGCCCTCCGGCGTCCCGATCACCCAGTGCGTCTGCCCGGCCAGCCGCTCCAGGTGGTTGACCATCGACGTCACGGCCGCCAGCGCCTCCTCCCGGGTCTCCGAGGCGAGCCGCATCTGCTGGCGCACCGCCGCCTCCCAGCGCACCGCGCACGCCTCCCCGCGCAGCCCGCGCGGCAGCCGCGGCGGCCGCCCGGCCCGCACCTGCGCCTCGATCGCCGCGGACTCGGCGATGGTCTGCCCGATCAGCGCCCGGTGCGCCTCCAGCCCGTGCACCGGCGGCAGTTCGCGCTCCTCGACCGGCACCCGCTCGGAGTGCCGGGACGACAGCTCGCGCAGCAGCTCGCTGCGCCCGCGCAGGTACCGCTCGACGTCGCCGATCCGGCCGAGTTCCAGCCCGCCGGGCGCCACTCCGCGCCCGCACACCGTGACGGTGAGCCCGTCGATCCGCAGCCGCCCGGCCCACACCGGCCCGGGCCCGCCGTCCTCCGGCGTCCCCGGCCAGAGCACCGGCCGGTCCTCGTGCACCTCGACCGCGCACGGCTCGCCGTCCACCGTGATCCACTCGCGCAGCGCCCGGACCCGCCCGGGCCCGTCGCCCTCGTCGATCCCGAGGTGGTCGTAGACCCGGTCCCGCTCGTCCTCGACGACGTCCTCCAGCTCGGGCAGGACGAGGCAGCGCTCGGCGCCCGGCCGGTAGGTGCGGACGGTGACGTACGGCCCCGCCGTCGAGCTCCAGTCGCCCGACTGCACCTCGACCCAGTCCAGCCGGCCGCCGTTGGTCTCGAACGCGCCGAGCGCGTCGCCCGCCCGGTCGAGCCCGGCCGCGACGCCGTACACGGGGAAGTCCGCGGCGGCCAGGGTCCGGCGGGTGAACTCCTCCACCCGGGCGAGCCGGTCCGCCCGCTCGCGCGCGTCCGGGGCGTGCCATCCGGCGTCCGGTGTCCCGCGCCGCTCCTGGGGCCTGCCGCCGCTCTCCCGCATCACCTGTGCCGCACCCCCGAGTCCTCGCGCCCGCACCGCCCCCGCCACCTTACGTGCCGGGGACCTGCCGGGTCATCAGCTCCCGCGCCCCGCAGGGACCGTCGGACGGCGGCCGTGTCAGGACGCGCGGTTGTCAGCCGCCCTCCCTAACCTGGCCGCATGACAGCACAGAGCACATTCCCCGCCCGGATCAGCATCGTCACCCTCGGCGTCACGGACCTCGGCCGCAGCGCCGCCTTCTACGAGGCCCTCGGCTGGCGGCGCTCCTCCGCCTCCAGCCCGGAGATCGTCTGGTTCCGCACCGCCGACTCGGTGCTCGGGCTGTTCCCGGGCGACGAGCTGGCCGCCGACGCGGGCGTGCCCGGCGGCGGCGAGCCGTCGTTCCGCGGCGTCACCCTCGCGGTGAACCTGGAGTCCCCCGCGCTGGTGGACGCCGCCCTGGAGACGGCCATCGCCGCCGGCGCCACCGTGGTGAAGCCGCCGGCCACGACCGGCTGGGGCGGCTACTCCGGCTACTTCGAGGACCCGGACGGCCACCTGTGGGAGCTGGCGCACAACCCGTTCTTCCCCTTCACGGAGGACGGCTCGCTCGACCTGCCCTGACTCGACCTGCCCTGAGGCGCTAGCTCTTCGAGCGCGCCTTGAAGGCCGCCTTGCGCGCCTCCTTGGCCACTGCGCGGTCGGTGTGGAGCTCGCCGATCGCCTCCAGGACGTCCGCCGTGTACGCGTGGTCGACCCGCCACAGCTCGCCGAAGTAGCTCCCCGGATCGCCGGTGACGGGCAGGTCGGCGATCAGTTCGCGCAGCGGTTCGGCGTCGCCGCCGCTGTCGAGCAGTTGGGCGGCGAAGGTGTCGACCACCGTCCACAGCGCCATCGTCCGGTCCGGCGCCGGCACGTCCGACGCGCCGAGCGCGGTCAGCCAGGCCCGCGCGGCACCACCCAGCTCCGGGTCGTCCAGCACCTCCCGGACGGCCGGCTCGGCGGGCGCCCCGAGCACGTTCAGCGCCGAGACGCCGAGCATCCGGCGCATCGGCCCGTACGCGTCCGCGCCGCGCGCCGCCGCCAGCAGCTCGCGCGCCGCCGCCACCGGCTCCCGGCCGTCGAGCCAGACCCGCAGCTCCTCCTCCGGCAGGACGTTGGGGGACTCGCACACGCCGCGCAGCAGCTCGGCCGCGTCGCCCTGGGCGAGGTCGCCGACCAGCGGCGCGTCGTAGCCGTCCTCCAGCAGCCACTGCCGGATGCCGTACTGGCCGAGCGGGGTCAGCCGGACCAGGCCGAACCGCGCCGACTCCTCCTCGTCCAGCGGGGCCTCGCCGACGACGGGGGCGCCCTCCTCGCCGGTGGCCTCCTCCTCGTCGAACAGCTCGGGGTCGATCGGGCGGTAGTCCAGCAGGCCCAGCTCGGCGAGGTCGCCCAGCATCGGGTCCAGCGCGACCATCACGTCGGTGATGTCGCCGAGCAGCTCCTCGCTCGGCTCCTCGCCCTCCGGCACCACCAGCAGCGCGGCGAGCACGCCCAGCGGCACGGTCTCGTTGCCCGGCTCGGCGAAGGCGGTGGTCTCGTACAGCACCTGGAGCGCCTCGTCGAGCAGCTCGGCCGCGGCGTCGCGGGCCTCCTCGACCTCGGAGAGCGCGTCCTCGTCCTCCTCGTCGCCGTCCTCGCCCGCCGCGGCGTGCTCCCCGTCCTCCTCGGGCATCGAGTCGGCCTCCACGGCCAGCTCGCGGACGATCCCGGCGGCCGTCAGCCACAGTTCCAGGACGGTGTCCGGGTCGCCCTCCTCCGCCGGCTCCAGGTCCGGACCCGGCACGGCGACGTGCTCGCCGTCGGCGGTCGTCCCGATCTCCACCAGGTCCAGGTCGCAGGCCAGCGACCAGGCCCGCATGGCCTCGATCTCGGCCTCCTCCGGCACCTCGCCCGCGGCCGGGGCCAGGCCGAGCAGCCGCGCCGCCGGGGCGCGGTCCTCTACGACCAGGTCCCCGAACTCGTCCACGCCGCGGTGCGGGGCGGCCCAGCGGGCCAGCGCCAGCGCGTACCCGAACATGGGGACGGCCTTCGCCTGTTCGGCCAGCTCCCGCTCGGCGGGCAGCTTCACCGGCGGGACCAGGACGGCTGCGTCGTCCAGGTCCTCGTCGTCCAGTCCGTGAGCGGCGAACGCCCCATAGAGGTCCTGGAGCTCCAGGTCGGCGGGCAGAACCGCCTCGGCCGTGCCCTCTCCCGCCGAGGCCCCTGCGTTCTTCCGACGTCGTCCGGCCATCGCCTCGCGTTCTCCCTCAGCCAGCGGCCGCGCATCAGCTCCGCGTACCGATCCTCTACCTCAGCGTATAGGCCGGGCACCCCCGATGCCCGGCCCCGAGGGGCGCGCGCCGCGACCGTGCGCCCACCCCTTATCCTTCGCTATTGGCGCCGCGCACAACCCCGCGCGGGCCACCGGGCAACGAAGCCCTCACCCTCCTCGCCCGTCAACGGGCGGGACGGGACCTGCCACACCCATCCGCTCCATCAGGGAGCCCGCACCGCGGCCACCACCACAGCGCCTCAGGACGGGCGCGCCGGCACACCCAGCCGCCCCGGTGGGGCCAAGCCACAGGAGACCCCTGAGATGGCGGACCTCTCCCCCGCCGGCCCCGGCCTGCGCACCGCGCAGTTCGACGGACGCCGACTGTCGGAGGCCCTGCTTCCCCTGGAGCTCGCGCCGCGCGCCCAGCTCCAGCTCTCCGCGATCAGCCGCTGGAACGCGCTGCGCGGAGTCCGCGTCGGCCTCGTCTCGGCCGGCCTGCTGTTCATGCTCATCGGTGCCAACCTGGCGACGCCGATCTACCCGATGATCCAGCAGCGCCTCGGCCTGACCACCCTCGACACCACGATCCTCTTCACGATCTACATCTTCGCGCTGGTCCCGGTCCTCGCCGTGGTCGGCCACTGGTCCGACCTGCTCGGCCGCCGCGCCCTGATCCTGCCGGCCGTCGCGCTCGCCGCCGCGGGCGACGTGGTCTTCGCCACCGCAGGGAGCTTCTGGCAGCTCGCCCTCGGCCGGGCCGTCCAGGGCATCGCCGTCGGCCTGTCCACCGGCGCCGCCGGGGCCGCCCTCGGCGATCTGCTGCCGGACCACCCGACGCTCGCCGCCAAGCTCACCCTGGCCTGCTCGGCGGGCGGTGTCGCGCTCGGCCCGGTGGTCGGCGCCCTGCTGGCCGACGGCTCGGACCCGCTGCTGACGCCGTTCCTCCTGCACGCCATCGCGCTCGGTGCCCTCTGCATACCCCTGGCCGTCGTGCACCCCCGGATGCCCGGCCGCAACCGCCCGCCGGCCTCGCCGCCGCGCATCACCACCCCGGCCCACCTGCGCCCGCGCAAGCCCGCCCTGCCGATCGCCGGCCGCCGCGAGTTCCTGTTCGCCGCGACCGCCGGCTTCATCTCGTACGCGGTGTTCGGCGTCTACCTCAGCCTGGCGCCGTCCTTCGCGGCCAAGCTGCTGCACACCCCCTCCCACCTGGTCGGCGCCGTCGTCGCGGCCCTGCTGCTGGGCTCCTCCGCGGCCGCCCAGCTGCTCGTCCCGCCGACCTCCGACCGCCTGGTCATCGCCCTCGGCATGACCGGCCTGGCCACCGGCCTCGGCCTGGTCGTCGCGGCCGGGTACAGCGGCACCCCCGCCCTGCTCTTCATCGGCAGCGTCCTCGGCGGCGCCTGCCAGGGCGTGGCGTTCCGCTCGCTGTTCACCAGCGCCGTCGCCGCGATGGACCCGGAACGCCGCGGCTCCGAGCTGTCCTCCCTGTGGATCATCGTCTACCTCGGCAGCTCGCTCCCGATCGTCATCGTCGGCGCCCTCGTCCAGGCCTACGGCCTCCTCCCCGCCGTGAGCGGCTTCGCCACCGTGGCCGCCCTCCTCTGCACGGCCCTCGCCGTGGCAGTGGCCCGCAAGCCCAAGCAGGCCTGACCCTCCACGGTGAAACGTCGCTGCCCGGGCCCCTTCGGGGCCC
>NZ_JBHWGV010000145.1:0-16358 GCF_042732955.1 Kitasatospora sp. NPDC059747
GCGGGGGGGGGGTGGGGCCGGGGGGCGCTCGGGCCCCGGGAGCCCCCGGCGGGAGCGCCCCTTCGGTCGGGGGTGGCCCCGAGGGGTCAGGGCGCGATGTCGGCGATGACCAGCGCCGTGACGGTCGCCCTGAAGGCCCAGCTGGGGTCCTTCGCGTCGTTGGGGTGGTTGCGACGCCACATGGTCAGCTTGACGGCGGCGTCGTCGTCCGGCCCGCCCTGGACGATCTCCACTCCGACCTCGTCGAGCGACATGAGGGCGTGGGTCGGGTTTCCGCTCTGGAGGACCTCGACCGAGTACGACTGGATCGCCGCGCTCCAGACGGCATGACCGCGGTCGTCCCTGCGCACCTTTCCCTTGAGGGAGAATCCCACCTCCTGCGTGTACGGGGCGGACATGGGCGCGGTGAAGACCGGGAACTGGATCCGCTTGAGTTCGATCGGCATTGGTTCGCCTCCCGTTCGAATTGGAAGTCTGTCCGGGTGGTTCTGTGGAGAGTCCGGCGTGGTGCGTGCCCCGCGGCGGCCCTCGGGCGAGAACGGTCGAACGGTCGCCGGACCTACGCATCCGTGACGTTGACGGTCACGGACACCGGGGCGTGGTCGCCCACCGTGAAGGCGAGGTCCGATCCACCCGTCGGGGCCTCCGCGAGAGCTTTCACCTCGACCATCAGCTCGTTCGACGGATCCGCCGTCGACAGCGCCAGGTCGACGGGGCCGTCGGTGGTGAACGTCTGCCCGTCCGGCGACAGCGTTCCGTCGTAGGAGGCCAACGGCCCGATGCTGCCGTCGGCCCTCTTGCCGAACACCATCAGACTGCCGGCGAACCGCAGACCCCTCCCCGGGGGAAGCGTCACGACGACCGTCTGCGGAGGAACGCTGTCCGGTTCGAGGGGCGTCACGAACACACCCGCGTACTTCGGGTCCCCGGCGCGGGTCACCGTCACCGGCCCACCCGGGGACACCGAGAACCCGTCCGTGGCCAGGTCGGCGACGATCAGCGCTGTGACAGTCCCTCGGAAGCCCCAGCTGGGGTCCTTCGCGTCATTGGGGTGGTTGCGACGCCAAATGGTCAGCTCGACGGCCGCGTCGTCATCCGGCCCGCCCGGAACGATCTCCAGTCCGATCTGGTCGAGCGACATGGAGGCGTGGGTCGGGTTTCCGTTCTGCAGCACCTCCAGCGAGTACGACTGGATCGCCACACCCCAGACCGCATTGCCGTGGTCGTCCCTGCGGACCTTTCCCTTGAGCGAGAATCCGATGGTCTGCCTGCACGGGGCGGACATGGGCGCAGTGGTCACCGGGAACGGCACCGGCTTGAGTTCGATGGGCATGGGTTTGCCTCCCATTCGGTTCGGAAGTCCG
Source organism: Kitasatospora sp. NPDC059747 (assembly GCF_042732955.1). Classification (NCBI taxonomy): domain Bacteria; kingdom Bacillati; phylum Actinomycetota; class Actinomycetes; order Kitasatosporales; family Streptomycetaceae; genus Kitasatospora; species Kitasatospora sp. NPDC059747. The sequence continues at coordinate 1,365 of NZ_JBHWGV010000145.1, forward strand.
GAGGAGAAGTGCCTACCTCGCCGAGAGGCGTATCGGTGAGCGGTCCGAGCCGGCGACACTGAAGGATGTCCGTCGCCTCGTGTTGCCCAGCGATTCGATGGCGTCGCACCAGACGTCGAGGTCGGAGTTCTTGGTCAGCCAGTCGGAGCGCGTCTTCGCCCGGCGGGAGGCCCTGGCCCAGTGCTTGGGGTCCTTCAGGGCCATCAGCGCGTGGATCCACGCGTTGACGTCGTCGCGGTAGGCGAAGATCCCCGCGTCACCGAGGGACTCGACCAGTCCCGGGGTGGGGTGGGCGATCACCGGGATTCCGGACGCGAAAGCCTCCACCGCCACTCGCCCCCAGGACTCGTAGAGGCTCGGCATGAGCATCACGCGGGACCGGGCGTAGACGTGTGTGCGCATCTCGCTTCCGGGCACGCCGTCGACGACCTCGCAGTTCGGAAGCCGCGGCGGCGGCATGATCTGCTGCCCGTAGGCGCCGCGGACACCGAGGAACCGCCACTCCGGCGTCCATGCGGCGATCTGCCAGAAGAGTTCGCCGCCCTTGTCGGAATTGAGGTTCACCAGGGTCGCACGGTCGCCCGGCTCGGTGCGGTAGTCCTCCGCGACGACGGGAGGGCGGACGACGACGGTGCGCCCGGGAAGGAACTCCGCGGGATAGCGCGCGTAGAAGATCTCGCCGTCCCGCCGGATCCATTCGCTGTTGTAGACCACGAGATCGGCTCCGGCCGCGTTGTGGAAGCTCGTGGCGAAGTTGTCGTGGCAGATCACGACGACGGGGATCCGGCGGGCCCTGGCGAGGCCCGCCACGATGGGGACGTTCTCGAAGTGGGACAGGAGGACGTCGGCCCGCTGGACGGCGGAGGCGAAGTCGACGCCGTCCTGATAGGGGACGACGCGCACTCCGTCGATGTCGTAGCTCTTCTCGATGCTCCCGGGGTGGGAGAGCCAGACCGTCACGCGGTGGCCGCGTTCGGCCAGGGGGCGGAGCATCGAGTGGAGCATCCACTCGGATCCCGCGTTGTGGGTGGGCGGATATCCGTACACCCGCGCCGCGATGGAGAGGTTCCAGGATTTGGTGCGCGCGGCACGAGGAGGCCTGTGCGGGCGGGGCACCGCCGAATCCACGTGTTCGTACTCCCTCCGGACGAGAACGACAGGGGCGCGGCGGGGGACGCCTTCGGGCGCGCCCCTACGGGGCCTACGTATCCGTGACGTTGACGGGTGCCGAGGTCAGGGCGTGGTCGCCCACGGCGAAAAGGAGGTTCGATTCGCCGGGTACGGCGTCGGCGAGGGCTTTCACCCCGATCAGCAGCGAATTCGTCGAATCGGCCTCCGAAAGGGCGAGATCGACGACGCTATTGGCGGTGAACGTCTGCCCGTCCTGCGTCAAGGCACCTTCATAGGCACCGAGCTGTCCGAACGTCCCGTCGCTCTTCTTGCCGAAGACGAGCAGATTGCCGGCGAACCGCAGGCCCCTCCCCGGCGGGAGCTTCACCACAACACTCTGCGGAGAGACGTTTCCCTTCTCAAGCGCCGTGACATACACCCCCGCATAGCGGGCCTCTCCCGCACGTTCCAACTGCTCCAGCCCGCCCGGCGACACCGAGAAGCCGGTCGTGACATTGACGGGTGCATCGGTCGGGGCGTAATCGCCCACGGTGAAGAGGAGGTTCGACTCACCCGGTTCGGCGTCTGCGGGGGCTTTCACGCCGATCAGCAGCGAATTCGTCGGATCGGCGTCGGAGAGTGCCAGGTCGACGGAAGTGTCGGCGGTGAAGGTCTGCCGGTCCGGCGTCAAGGTGCCCTCGTAGGACCCGAGTTGCCCGAAGCTTCCGTCGGGCCTCTTGCCGTAGACAAGCAGATTGCCGGCGAACTGCAGGCCCTTCCCCGGCGGGAGCGTCACCACAACGCTCTGCGGAGAGACGTCTCCCCCTCCAAGGGTCGTGACATATACCCCCGGATAGCGGCCCTCCCCTGCACGCTCCAGCTGCTCCATCCCACCCGGCGACACCGAGAACCCACTCACTGGAGGTTCCTTTCTATTCGCGTTTGGCGGCGCGCGAACCGAATCCAGCCGCCTTTATGGCGACTGTCGTAGAAATCCACGATCCGAGCCGTGCTTTGCCGAACAAGGATGGACACAGAACCGCCTTCCACAAAAGGGGTTCTCCGCACGAAGTACCATTACCTGCCACGCCGGCGGCTCGCCGAACCGAGCATCAGCGGACAGCGCAGAACACTGGCTCACCACGAGGACCTCGCACCACCATCCCATGCGCAACACACACCTCAGCCCCATTGCCCCGCAACCCCGGACTTCCCACAGCCAGGCAGCGCACAATGACTGGATTAATTTCCCTCTTTATGATATTCGGATTATCTACTCTCTCCTGGTGGATCTCCTTGCGGAGGGCCGGGCCCCGGCACGGCATCACCCTGCCGGTGAGGACCGACCCCGACTTCCCCGGCCCGATTGCGTAGTCGAATCGCGTAGTTCTACCGATGCCGCGGCACCGCCCGCCTCCCCATACTCGGCCTGGCAACACGAGTGAACGCGGAGAGGTGACGACAAGGCGATGGCTGCACCGCACAACCAGAACGACCCGGATGTCCGGCAACTCACGGACGACACCTGGCAGTTCGGCCAGGAGGACCCGCCCGGCCGGTCGGCCGGGCAGCAGTACGGCCGGCCCGCCACGGCGCCGCCCGGATACTTCGCGCCGGCGAAGCCGAAGCGCCGCCCCTTCCGGACCGCCTACTTCGCGCTCCTGGGCGTGCTGTTCTGCAGCATGCTCGGCCTCGTCGGCTTCCTCGTCCTGAACCGCCCCCACCCGGCCCCGGACGCGCAGGTCGACGGCAACGGCAACGTCACCAAGGGCGGTGACCTCGGCCTCCGCAACCTGACCACCGGTCAGTGCTTCGACGAGCCGAGCGGCGCCGCCCAGCAGCAGGTGGACGGGGTCTCGGCCGTCCCGTGCGGCGACCCGCACGACGCCCAGGTGATCGGCTACTCCATGCTCACCGACTCCTCGTACGACGAGGCGAAGATCAAGGACGAGGCCGCCGCGGCGTGTCAGAAGCTGTCCGCGGGCCCGACCGTCGACCGGACCAAGCTCGGCAGTGGTGCGAACATCGTGGACTTCGTCCCGACCGCGGGCTCCTGGCAGCACCTCGACCGCAAGGTCACCTGTGCCGTCGACAACGGAACCGGCGCCAAGCTCACCGGCTCGGTGCTCAAATGACCGGGCACAGCGGATCCCGGCGCAGCGGGTCCCGGCACGGCGAGTCGGAGCATGGCGAGTCGGAGCACGGCGAGTCCCGCCTCGGCCCTGTCGTGGCGCACTTCCGGGGCACCATCCGCTTCGGCGGGTACCTGCCCTACATCGGGTCCCTGGCGCTGATCGCGGGAGTGGCCGGAGTCGTCACGGGAGCGCTCCTCAACGGGCTGTACGGCCTGGTGGTGGGTGTCCTGGCCTGGTCGCCGTCCGTCCTGGCGTGGCGGCACGAGGTGGAGGTCCACCAGCAGGGCTTCGTCTGGCGGCGCCCGACCGGAACGCGGAGCTTCCGGTACGCCGAGATCAGGAGTGTGCAACGCACCAGGGTCAGCAGCTTCCTGCTGGGCACCTACGACGCCGTGACGGTGACCCTGCTCAGCGGGCACGAAGTCCTCGTCGGACCGGTCCAGGACACGCCGCGGCTCGCGAGGCTCCTGGCCGGCGCGGAGCCCGCTCCGGTACCCGCCTGGCAGCCGCCGGACACGACCGGACGGAGCGCCCGGTGACCGCCGCCCTGATCATCCCCGCGATCGGCATCCTGATCGGCGGATTCGTCCTGGCCCGGGGCACGCTGCTGACGCGCGGCAGCAGCCGCGCGTACGCCCGGTACCAGGCGGGACACCTGGCCTGGCTGCTCGGGCTCGACCTGGTCGAGGGCGACCCGGCGACGAACCTGGGCGTGCGGATCGCGAACCCCGAGATGCGGCGCGGCCATGCGCCGGACCAGCCCCTGCTCGTCCGGGTCCGGCTGGCCGGCTCACCGCAGGGGGTGCCGGTCGAGCTCTCCTACGAGTACCGGGAGCAGTCGGTCCGGGGCCTCGGCTCGGTCACCCGGGACGAACGGTTCGCCTGCGGGATGACCGTTCGGGCGCGACGGCCGTTCCCGCCCTTCGAGGTGACGTCCCGCAAGGTCCCGCACGGCAGCATCGACCGCCTGCACGAACTGCCCGCGATGGACACCGGACGGCCCGCGGTCGACGCCGCCTACCTCGTCACCACCTCCGCACCCGCCATGGCCGAGCTGCTCGGTGGCCTGTTGGAGGGTTTCGCCCCGCTCGTCCCTTCGGGCGTGCACCTGGTCGGCGACGGGCAGCACGTCACGTTCGTGATGCGGCAGCGGGGGTTCCCGTTCGTCCGCACCTCACTCGACCACGCGGTCACCATGCGGGACCAACTCACCGCCCTCGCCCGGGGCGTGGGCGGCTGAGCGACTGAACCACGACCGCCTCACCCCGCGCCCGGCGCCTCGGTCAGAAGGGCGCGGGTGAGGCTCGCCCGGTTGGCGACACCGAGTTTGCGGTAGATCCGGCCGAGGTGACCGTCGACCGTCCGTACGCTGAGGACCAGCGTGCCGGCGATCTCACCGCTCGTCAGACCGGTGCCGGCCAGGCGGGCGATCTCCCGTTCCCGTCCGGTGAGCGCGGCCAGCACGGCCGACGGGTCGGGGACGTCGCGGCCGCCGGCATCCTGCGCCGCACCGCTCGGCGCGTCGAGCAGGGCCCGGCTCTCGTCGGCGTCCCCGGTCAGCAGCCGGGTCCGAGCGAGCAGCACCCGTGCCTCGTGCCAGTGGTCCTCGCCCTCCCTGAGCAGCGACAGGGCGGCCGAGAGGTACTCGGCCGACGTCGCGGGAGAGGTGTGCAGCGCGTTGCGCGCGGCGGCGATCAGGGTCGTGACGTGCTCCGGCGCGCCGGGATCGGCGGCCCGTGCCACGTGGTGGGCCCGCCGGGCGATCGGGGCCGCCCGCTCGGCGAGCGCGGCCGCGGCGCGGCGGTGCAGCGTCAGGCGCCGGCTGGGTTCGAGGCGCTGGTGCACGACCTCGGCCACCGCCCGGTGACGCAGCACCAGCTGCGGCGCGCGTTCGGCCGGGCGCAGCAGGTCGAGACCGGTGAGGGTGTCCAGCGCCCGCATGGTCTCGACCGGTTCCAGCCCCGCGACGGCGGCGAGCAGCTCCGGGTGGAACGGCTCGCCGAGCACCGCGGCGGCCTGGACCGCGGCGAGCGCGGCGTCGTCGAGGGCGGCGAGCTCACCGAGGACCGCCGTGCCGGCCTCGGCGATCGCCTCGCCGTCGGCGGCCAGGATCCGGAGGTACTGCGGGTTGCCGAGGCCCTCCCGGTACAGCGCGTCAAACCGGTGTACGTCGTCGAAGCGGTGCGCCTCGTCGAAGCGGTTCACGTCGGCGAAGCGGTTCACGCCCGGGAGCTCACCGAGCAGTTCCGCGGCCTCCTCCCGGGAGAGCGCGCCGAGCTGCCACACCTCCAGCAGGCCGGCGGACGTCGCCCGGGAGAGCACCGCGGCGATCGCGGGCGACAGCTGGCGCTGCCGGTAGGCCAGCAGGCAGAGCAGCGGGCCGGTGGCCGCCGCGTGGATCATCCGTTCCAGGCCCGGGATCTGGTCGGCGGCGAGCTGGTGCACGTCGTCCAGGACCACCACGGCGGCACCGCCCCGCGCCACCTGCCGGCGCACGTCGCAGTTGTCGTCGAGCAGCGGCCGGAAGCCCGGGAGCGCGGCCGCGATCTCGTACTGCCCCTGGGCCGCAGCCACCCGGACCCCCGCCGCCCTGGCGTGCGCGGCGGCCGTGAACATCAGCGTGCTCTTGCCGATGCCCGGCTCCCCCACCAGCGCGATCGCCCGCCCGCCGGCCGACCCCAGGCCGTCCAGCACCGCCAGCAGCGCCTCGGTCTCCCGCGCCCGCCCGAGGAGCCGGCGCCCTCCGGCGACCGCGTCCCGCGCCGGCAGGCCCCTGATGAGCGGGCCGCCGTTCCGTATCTCGTCCGACATGACCGGCACAGTAGCGGCCCCGGCTGACGCCGACATCGCGCGACCGTGTCCCGGGCCGCCCCGGGGCCGTCTCGCCCTGTTGATGGGGACCTCGAATCCGGCATAACCTCCCGGAATGGTGCAGAGCAAGGCCGTCGACGTCGACGGCTACCTGATCGAGGTTCCCGAGGAGCAGCGAGCCGTCCTGGCCGAGGTGCGGCAGCTGTGCCGCGAGGAGTTGGCGGGCTTCGACGAGGTCATGGCGTACGGGATGCCCGCGTACGAGCGGGACGGCGTTTGCGAGATCGCGTTCGCCCGCCAGAAGCAGTACTTCTCCTTCTACCTCATGCGCAGTGACGTCCGCGAGGCGTTCGAGGAGCGGCTGGCCGGGCAGGACATGGGCAAGGGTTGTCTGCGGTTCCGCAAACCGGAGGACATCGACTTCGGCCTGTTGCGGGACCTGCTCAAGGCCACCGCCGCCCGGCCCGGAAAGATCTGCTGACTCCTGCCGGTCACGGGGGCACCGCGCGGCCGGCGCCGCGTCAGCGCGGGGGTACCGGAGAAGTGGCGACCGCGCCGGAGAGGATGAGCAGAGCAGCGGCGACGAAGCAGGTTCCCACCAGGAACCCCATGACCGGGAACTGCCAGCCCAGCCGGCCACCGGCTTCCCGGGCCTGCTGCGGCCGTCCGGGCGGGTAGCAGACGATCACCTCGCTGCCCGGTCCCCCGGGCCGCGACAGGTACACCTCCTGCCGGTGCACCCCGCCCTCCGGCGCCTGGAACCGGACGACGCCCTTCCAGCGAGGTCCTCCCCTGTTCGTGCGCTCGCGGTAGCACTGGAGGAGCATGCCGACGACCCGGGTCCCCCTCTGGGCGCGCACCTGCCGAACGGCGCTCGTGAGGGAGAAGCCCCACAGGCCGATGCCCACCACCAGAAGGAACCACAACCCGCCGTCGCCGTGCATGGCGCGACCCACCGTCTTCCGTAGCAGGAACGAGGCCGCCCAGGCTACGCGACCGCCGGTCCCCCGCCCGGGGCGGGGCCCGACCGCGCCGGCACGGGCACGGGCCCGTCCCGCACGCGTCCACGTCGGGTTGCGGAGGCCGCCGGAACGGGGCGTCATGACAGGAGGGACCCCGCCTGCCTGCCCCCGGGAAGCGGCGCCGCGCCGTTCCCCGGCCACTAGAGAATGTCGGAGACCTCCGTGCAGACCGTTCGCACCTCACCGCAGATCACCCGGGACGTCATCGCCTTCATGGAGCCCGCGCTTCGCGCAGCGACGGCCCGGCTCGACGAACCCGTCCGGCGGATGACGGAGTACCACTTCGGGTGGGTCGACGCCGAGGGCCGCCCGACGACACCGGTCGGCTTCCGTCGGCGGCCGGCGCTGGTCGCCCTGCTGTGCGCGGGCAGCGGTCCGCAGGCGTGGGAGGCGGTCCGGACGGCCGCCGTCGCCGGCACCCTGATGTCGGCCGCCGGGACCGTCCACGACGACGTCATCGACCAGGAGATGGTCCGCAAGGGCCGGCCGACCCTCTGGACGGCCTTCGGCGTGCCGGCCGCGATCCAGGTCGGGGTCGCCCTGCACTGCCTCGCGTTCGAGCTCCTCGCCGAGGAGGGCGACCGGGTCTCCACCGAGCTGATCCGGCGGGCCGCCCGCGCCATCCGGGAGTGCTGCTCGGGGCAGATCCGCGACCTGGAGTCGGAGGGCACGTCCCGGATGAGCCTGGAGCTCTCGCTGGAGCTGCTGGAGAGCACCATCGCCCTCCCCACCGCCGGGGTGTGCCTCGCCGGCGCCCTGGTGCGCGGCGCCGGCGAGGAGGAACTGGTCGTGGCCGAACGGTTCGGCTACCACGCCGGCATGGCCATGGCCTTCTTCGACGACTGGGAGGGCGTCTGGGGCACCTCCCGCGACACCCTCGAGGACCCGCTGGCCGACCTGCGGCGGCGCAAGTCCCGGGCCTTCGTCGCGGTCGCCCTCCAGTCCGACGGACCGGCCCGCGACCAGCTCGCCGCCTTCTACGACGACACCGCCGCGCCCACCCTCGACCAGCTCCGGCACGTCACCGGCCTCATCGAGGAGTGCCGGGGCCGCGCCTGGCTGGAGGAGCGGATCCGGGAGCACATCCGGCTGGCCCACGCGATCCTGCCGCAGGCCGTACCGGACCCCGTCGCGCGGGCCGAGCTCGCCGCGTTCGTCGCCGCCATCGCCGACGAACTACCCTGACGGGCGCACGATCCGGGGTCGGGAGCACAGGGGACCGCAGGAGGAGGGGGGCGGGGCGCAGCGGTGTTCGCCGTCTCACCGCCGACGATCCGCCGCCTTCTCGTGGAGACCGTCAGTACTGGGCGAGGTCGAGGGAGCGGACGTCCTGCGGGGCCAGCGCCGTGACCGGGCCGAGGGGGATGCACTCCCCGGTCCCGGCGAAGGTGCACAGCTTGGCCTCGTGCAGGTCGTCGCCCTCGGGCACGAACTTCCAGATGTATGCGAAGTAGGCCGTGTCGGCTTCGAGGGGGCGTCCCGGCCACACCGCGCCGAAGGTGTGTCCGGCGCGGGCATCGGCCTCGGTCAGGAAGTGCGACTCCCCGTCGACGTTCCAGCAGCCCGTCCCGGGGATGCTCTCGCAGGCGGGGTACCTGATGGCCCAGGCCATGAACATGGGCGACCTGGCGGTACGGCCCTCGGGGTCCGAGGTGACCTTGAGCCGGACCAGCAGGGCGGTCTTCCCCGCAGGGGCCGCGACTCCGGGGAGTGCGGCGCTGGTCCCGACACTGACGACCTGGGCCTTGATCGTGTCACCGTGGATCGCCGGCCCCGTGGGGGACGGGAAGGGCGACGGGCTCGGGGAGACGGCGACGAGCGTTGTCGGGTGCGGTACTGAGCCTCCCGGCGCGGCACCGATCGGACCGCTGCTGCAACCCGCGAGTGCCGTGATCGCGATGCCGAGCGCCGCGACCTGCTTCGTCAGTCGATGAATCGTCATGAATCCCCCGTTACCGTGCCGGGCCGCGTGGTCCCCGGCCTCGTGTGAATCACGGGATCATGGCACATCGGTCGATCACCAGGGCAAGCACTGCCGCCGAGCGGGATTCCACGGGCGGGCGGGCGGGGGGGCAGGCGGCGGGCGCGCGTCGGGCAGGCGGCGGGCGGGCGGACAGCGGGCGAGCGGCGGGCGAGCAGGTACTCGACAAGCTTCCAGCAGGTACCCGACAAGCTTCTACAGCCCTGTAGACAGTCGGGCCAAAAGCTGTAGAGTGAGCGCCGGTTGAACGACGGCCACCGCCGCCCGGCCGGTCCGGGACGGCCCGTGGGCGTCGGCGTTCCGTGCGCCGCCGCCGCGCGGCGCTGGGCCGGCCGCCCGCCCCCCCGGCGCCACCCGGCGCCGGCGGCCGCCCCGCCCCCTACCCCGCCATCGCGAGAAGATCGGCCGACCGTGTCGCAACCCCCAGACCTCCGGGAGGCACCGGCGCACCACGCCGCCCCCTCCTGCCCGCCCGGTTCCACCACCGGGCGCGTCGTGATCGTCTCCGCGAGCGTGGGCGCAGGGCACGACGGGGCTGCGGCCCAACTCGCCCTTCGGCTCTCTCATTTGGGCTTCTCGGTCGACCGCCACGACTTCCTGGACCTGATACCCGCCGGCTTCGGGCGACTGGTCTCGGACAGCTACCGGCTGCTGCTGACCATCGCCCCCTCCGCCTACCAACGGATCTACTCGGCCACCGAGAACGCCGGGCGTCCGGGCCTCATGATCCGGCTGATGCAGCGCAGCAGCCACCGGCGACTCCTGCGCCGGCTGCCGCCGGACACCCTCGCGGTGGTGGCGACGTACCCGCTCGCCGGGCAGGTGCTCGGCACCCTGCGCCGCCGGGGACGCCTCGCGGTGCCCGCCGCCGTCTACCTGACGGACTTCTCCGTGCATCCCCTGTGGGTGGCTCCCGGTGCCGATCTGCACCTGGCGGCGCATCCCGTCCCGGCCGGGCAGGCCCGCGAGCACGGCGCCGAGCGGGTGGTGGTCTCCGGCCCTGTGGTCGATCCCCGGTTCACCCCGGCCACCGACGCCCAGCGCAGCGCCGCCCGGGCCCGGTTCGGCCTCCCGGCGGACGCGCCGCTGGCGCTGCTGGTGGCCGGCTCCTGGGGAGTCGGCGAGGTGGCGAAGGTGGCGGCCGAGATCCGTGACACCGGCGCGGCCGTGCCGGTCGTGGTGTGCGGGAAGAACGGCCCCCTGGCGGCGCGGCTGCGGGCGGACGGCATCGAGCACGCCTTCGGCTGGGTCGACGACATGCCCGGCCTGATGCACGCCTGCGACGTGCTGGTGCAGAACGCCGGCGGCCTGACCTCCCTGGAGGCGTTCGCCTGCGGCCTGCCGGCCGTCAGCTACCGCTGCATACCCGGCCACGGCCAGACCAACGCCGCCGCCCTGGACGAGGCCGGCCTCGCCCCCTGGATCGAGGACCCGGCCGACCTCAAGCCCGTCCTCGCCGCCATGGTCGACGGCATCACCCGGCGCCGGTACCGCGAGGCCGGGCTGGCCCTGCACCGCGAGGCGACCGGCCCCGCGAACGCCATCGCGGCCGTCGCCGAGCAGTACGCCGCCGGCCAGTACGCCGCCGAGCGCTCGGGTGCCACCACGACGTCCCCCGCGATCCCCCTGGCCCCCGCGATCCCGGCGCAGCGGCGTCATCCGGGCCGGGCGACCGCACCCGCTCCGCGCCGCCCCGTCCGCAAGCTCGGCCTCGCGGCCGCAGCCCTCGCCGCGACCGCCTGGCTGGCCACCGGCGGCACCCAACTCGCCGTCGCCTACGGGGGATTCGACACCGTCGACCCCGACCACACCGGCCGGGCCTACCTCGTCGTCCACCCTCCGCACAACGGTCGCCTCGACGACGCGACACTGCGCACCCTGGTGGCCGAGAAGGCGGCCGTCTCCATCGACGCGGCCGAGGCCGCCGCCGACCCCGGCGAGGTGCGCCGCCTCGCGAGCGCCGGACTCACCGTGGTCAACGCCGGCTACGGCCCGCCGTACGCGACCGGGATCGTCACCCGCCGCGACTCGGTCGAAGCCGGTGCCACCGCCCTGCGCGCGGCCACCGGCGCGGCCGCCAGGTTCTTCCTCTCCGGCACCGACCTGGACGCCCTCGACCTCGGCCTGGCCGCCTACCACCACGAGCACGTGGTGGTCCCCGACGCCCGGATCGCCTGCGGCAGCTCCACCACTCCCGCCGTGCGGCCCGGTCAGGTCGTCCTGGTCGAATGCGGCGACGCCCACCCGGCGGACCTCTCCGCCACCCTGCGCCGCCTGGCCACCACCCCCCACCGGCTCCCGCGCCTCGGCGCGCTCACCACCCTTTCCTGAGGCCGTACTCGATGAAGCCCCGCACGCTCCTGCGCATCGGCACCGCCGCAGCCGCGCTCACCGCCGTCCAGGCGGCCCCCGCCATCTCCACCTTCGGACCGCTGCGCAACCGCCTGATGCCCCGCCTCGCCGGGACCGGCCGACCCGACCACGTCGCCCTCACCTTCGACGACGGCCCGGACCCGTTCTCCACGCCGCACTTCCTGACGATCCTTCAGAAATACGACGTGCAGGCCACGTTCTTCCTCCTCGGCTCGATGGCCGACAAGTCCCCGGGCCTGGTGCGGGAGATCGCCGACGCCGGCCACGAGATCGCCGTGCACGGCTGGGCCCACCGCCCGCTGCTGCTGCGCGGCCCCCGCGCCACGTACCAGGACCTGCGCCGCGCCCGCGACACGATCGCCGACCTCACCGGCCGGGCACCGCAGTGGTTCCGGCCCCCGTACGGCGTCATGACCACCGCCGCCCACCTGTCCGCACGCAGGCTCGGGCTCACCCCCGTGCTGTGGACGAGCTGGGGCGAGGACTGGACGAGCCGCGCCACCGCCGACTCGGTCCATCGCACGGTCACCGCCGACCTGCACGGCGGCGGCACGATCCTCCTGCACGACTCCGACTGCACCTCCGCCCCCGCCGCCTGGCAGTCCGCCCTCGGCGCCCTGCCCACCCTCCTCGACCACTGCGCCGCCAAGGGCTGGCAGGTCGGCCCACTGCGCGACCACGGCCTCCCGAACACCCCGGGCCGGCCGACCCCCGGCACGGAAGCCGCGTGAACGGGCAGCCCCGGCGCGCCAGCGGGAGCTGCCGGCCCGCCGGGCTGGGCCGTTCGCCGGTGCTCCGTCACCGGCGGGCGATCCGGCGGCGGGCGGCCACGAACACGCCTGCACCGACGGTGAGCAGGGCGGCGCCGCCGACGCCGTAGGCAAGCATCCGGCCGCCGTCGCCGCCGGTTTCGGCCAGGCTCCCGTCCGGCACGATGGAGGCCGATGGCGAGCCCGCGCCGGCCGGCGCAGCACTCGACGTGGCCGTCACGGTGACGCTCGGGCTCGGTGCAACCGTGGCCGTGACGCTCGGGCTCGGCGCACCTGTCGCAGTGACGCTCGGGCTCGGCGCGCCCGTGGTCGTGGCCGTCGGGCTCGGTGCAACCGTCGTGCTGGCGGTCGGACTGGGTGTCGCGGTGGACGTCGCGGTCGGGCTCGCTGTTGCCGTGGAAGTGGCTGTCGGTGAAGCGGTCGGCTCGGGCTTGCAGGAACGGCCACCGTTCCAAGCGGAGATCAGGTCCCCGTAGATGACGCCCTCAGGGTAGTTCGGCAACGGATTGTCGACACCGTCGAACTTCCGGTCACCGTGGTACAGGTCGAGTTGGCCGAAGCATTTCGGCAGGTGGGCCGATACGTCCAGGGACGCCCGGGGGTTGTCGGCGGAAAGTGCGGCGGTCGCCCAACCGAGGAAGGCCTGCTCGCCCGACGAGGACCACGTCGGGCCCTCGGAGTCGTAGGAGGCCAGCGAGACCTTGTAGACGCAGCCGGCATCGGGCTTCCCGACGAGTCGGACCTCGATGACCCCATGCGGCTCGTCCATCCGGCTGCCCCTGGTCCAGGTCTTGCCCCCGTTGACGGAGTACTCGACTGCGAGCGGCTTGCACGCGGGCGCCTCGGCGGCCTGGGCCGGGCCCGCGGCGACGAGCGGAATGCCGGCGGCCATGCCGAGGGCGGCGAGCCCAGGAATGTGACGAAGATATGTATGACGCACGAAAGAACCTTCTGAATAGTGCCGGTACTGATGAGTCCCCTTGCCTCCACTCCCTTGAAGGCCGGAACGAATCTATTGGCACACGAACGGGAATCGATCCGCACGACCGCCGCACTTGCTGCAGAACCCGCGTGCAGGTTCCTGCACCGCACGTGACATTGGTCCCGGCCACGATGGACCGAGGCCCCTTGGGCGCCCCGGGTCCCCCCTTGCAGGATCTGTTCTCGACGGCGGCGCCCGGCCTGGACCGCCGTTCTGTTCCGACGAGTTCCCGGGAGTCCGATGAACGGCAACGCGCTTGCGGCGCTGGGCGTGAACGCCCAGGAGGAAGCGGTCTACCGACTGCTCCTGCGCTCCCCCGGAATCGGATTCGCCGCGATCCGGTTCGGCTGCGGGATGGACCAGGATGTCGCCCGGACCGCCGTCGCCCGGCTGCGGGACCTGGGCATGGTCAGGGAGATGCCCGGCCGCGGCACCTTCAGCGGCAACGATCCGAGGGCCGTGGTCGAACGGCTGGCACGGCGCCGCGTCCACGGCCTCCAGAGCGAGATCCGGCAGGTCGTCTCCTCGCGCCACGTGGTCGACGTCCTGCTGGACGACCAGCGGCAGGGGCAACGGGGTCCGGCCTTCGACCTGCAACGCGTCGAGGGAATCGACCAAGTGGTCGCGTGCATCGACGAGTTGTCCTTCTTCACCCGCGAGGAGCGGCTGACCACCCACCCCGGACCGATCATCACCGCCGCCCTCGATTCGGTCCGGAGCTCCGACCTCAAGTGCCTGCGACGCGGCCTGCGAATGCGGACCATCCTCCACACCAGCGCGCTCGACCGCCCGGAGGTCGGCCTCCTCGCGAGGGAACTGGCGGAGCAGGGCGCCGAAGTACGGGGCACGGCGGGTCCGCTGGAACGGATGGTCATCTTCGACCGGCAGACCGCCGTGGTGGCGGTCGACCCGCACGACATCACCCGCGGCGCCCTCGTGGTCCGCCAGCCCGGCCTGCTGGCGAACCTGCTGGCCTTGTTCGAACGCCGCTGGTCACAGTCCTGCCGGGTCGAGGAGCAGCTGCCGAGCGAGACCGAACGACAGATCCTCCAGGCGATGGCCCGCGTCGACAAGGACGAGGCCGGAGCACGCGAACTCGGCATGTCGCTGCGCACCTACCGCGGCCATGTCGCGGCGCTGATGCGCCGCCTGGGAGCATCGAACCGGTTCCAGGCGGCACTGGTGGCCCGTGACCGGAACTGGATCTGACGCGCCACCGCCGACGGTGGCCGAGCGACGACGCCGGAGCACCGCGCCAAATCCGGTGACACGCGGGTGCCGTACGGGGAGACTGACGGCAGACGTGCACAAGCAGTCGAAGGCCGAAGGGCGAGCAATGGCACTGGTGAAGAAGGGGTCCCGTCGCATCGTCGTCGACGGCGTCGAGTACCGCTGGCGACTGAGCAGGAAGCACTGGTGCTGCGACTTCGACGCCAGCACCCTGGCCTACATGGTGGAGGACGCGGCCCGGCCCGGCACGACGCTCGTCGTCGAGACCGGCCGGCCGTCCCTTCTCGCACCGAGCCTGGTGCCGGCCGAACTCGTCCTGCCGCGCGAAGTCGCCGCAGGCATCCGGGCCGCGCGGTCGAACGGCTGGACGCCCGGCTCCAACGGTTCGCCGTTCAAGCTGCACCTTTCCGCCGTCTGACCCGGCCGCACCCCGCTGGCGCGTCAGTGCTCGCACGCGGAGATCGAACGGGAGCCTCGTTTGCCACCGGCGCACGCGGATATTGGCGGAGTGGGGGGAGCGCCGCGCCCCGGGCCCACCCCCCCCCCCACCCCAACCCCCGCCCCCACCCCCCCGATGCGG
>NZ_JBHWGV010000145.1:16368-20560 GCF_042732955.1 Kitasatospora sp. NPDC059747
CGCGCCCGCCCCCCCCCCCCTCGCTCTCCCCCCTCCGCCCCCTCGCCGCCCCCCCCGCTGTTGTTGTGGGGGGGGGGTGTCGGCGCCCCCCCCCCCCCCCCCCCACTCCGCCATCATCCGATCCGCCGTCAGCAGCGCCGAGTTGCCGTGATGACGGTGGCGTCCAGGTCCTCGTGGTGGGAGGCGGTGGCGCGCAGCCCGGCGTCCCTGGCGATGGCGAGGGCGGCCGGGGTCTGGCGTTCGCTGGTCTCGAAGAGGAGCGAGCCGCCGGGGGCGAGCCACTGCGGGGCGTCGGCGGCGACGCGGCGCAGCACGTCGAGGCCGTCGGCGCCGCCGTCGAGGGCGGGGAGGGCTTCGTGGAGGCGGGCCTCGGGCGGCAGGAGGCCGATGTCGGCGGTGGGGACGTACGGGACGTTGGCGAGCAGGATGTCGACGCGGCCGCGCAGGCCGGCGGGCAGGGCGGCGAAGAGGTCGCCCTGGTGGACGTGCCCGCCGTACGGGGCGAGGTTGCGCCGGGCGCAGCGGACGGCGGCCGGGTCGACGTCGGCGGCGTGGAGCTCGACTCCGCCCCGGGTGGTGGCCGCGAGTCCGGCGCCGAGGGCCCCGCTGCCGCAGCACAGGTCGACGACGACGGCGTCGGGGCCGGTGAGCGCGGTGGCCGTGGCGACGAGGTGCTCGCTGCGGCGGCGGGGCACGAAGACGCCGGGGTCGACGGCGATCCGCAGGCCCGCGAACTCGGCCCAGCCGACGACGTGTTCCAGCGGACGCCCTTCGGCCCGGGCCCGCACCATCGTGGCGAGCTCGGCCGGAGTGGCGGCGGCGCTGAGGAGGATCCGCGCCTCGTCCTCCGCGAAGACGCAGCCTGCGGTGCGCAGGCGCGAGACCACGGAGGAGCGGAGGGCTGCGGAAGGGAAGACCGACAAGGAGAACCTCTTGAGGGAATCGAGAAAAGCTGAACGACTCCGTCAGGGCCCCGTCGGGGCTGTCGCCGTGGGACGGGACGCGCCCGCGCCTTATGCGCGCGACGCGCCGTCTCTGCGACCGGACCCGGGGAGCACCCGCTCGGACGTACCGGTAATGGGTCTCACCTCCCTGGATCGCGGTCCTGTTCGACGTCGGTCACCCTACCGCACCTCTGCGTAACCGGGGTCCGGTTCGGTCACTCCAGGAACTCGGCGACCACGGCCGCGAACTCCTCCGGCGTGAGGATCCGGATGCCGAGCTCCTCGGCCTTCGCGCGCTTGGAGCGGGCCTTGTCGCCCGCGACGACGAGCGTGGTGCGCTTGGACACCGAGCCCGAGGCCTTGCCGCCGGCGCGCTCGATGAGCTCGTTCATCGCGTTGCGGGAGAGGTCGGCGAGGGCGCCGGTCATCGCGCCGGTGACGACGACGGCCTCGCCGGCGAGCGGGCCCGCCGGGGCCTCGCCCCCGCCGGTGGCGGCGGCCGGCGCCGTCGGCTCGGTGACCTCCAGGCCCACGCCCTGGGCCGTGAGCTTGTCCAGCAGCGGTGCGACGTCGGCGAGTTCGGCCACGATGACGGCGGCCTTCTCCACCCCGATGCCGTCCACGCCCGCGAGCGCCTCCGCGTCCGCGGCCCGGATCGCGGCCATGCTGCCGAAGTGCGCGGCCAGGCGGCGGGACATCGTGCGGCCGGTGCCACGGATGCCGAGCGCGCAGAACACCCGGTTGAGCGGGCGGACGCGCGCCGTCTCCAGGGCGGCGAGCAGGTTGTCGGCGCTCGTCTCGCCCATCCGGTCGAGCGTGAGCAGCTGCTCCTTCGTGAGGGTGAACAGATCGGCGATGTCGTTGACGAGGCCGCTCTCCACCAACTGCACGGCACGCGTGCCGCCGAGGCCCTCGATGTCGAGCTGGTCGCGCCCGGCCGCGTAGATCACCGAGGCCACGGCCTGGCAGCCCCTGCCCCGCACGCAGCGCCAGCGCTGCTCGGACGTGTCGATCGCGTCGCCGCAGCGCGGGCACACCTCGGGGAACGCGATCGGCTGCTCGGCGCCGGTGCGCTCGTCCACCAGCGGCGCCGCCACGCGCGGGATCACGTCCCCCGCGCGGTAGACGAACACCTGGTCGCCGAGCATCAGGCCGCGGCGCTCGATGTCCGCCGGGTTGTGCAGCGTCGCGTACGTGACCGTGACACCGTCGATCACGACCGGTTCGAGGACGGCGCGCGGCGCGATGATCCCGGTGCGACCGACGTTCCACTCCACCGCGAGCAGCCGGGTGACCTTGTGCTGCGCCTGGAGCTTGCGGGCCACCGCCCAGCGCGGCGCGCGCGAGCCCGAACCGGCCTCCTCCTGGTCCGCCACCGCGTCCGCCTTCACCACGACGCCGTCGATGCCGAACGGCAGCGCGGCGCGCAGGGCGGCGATCTCGTCGATGCGCTGCTGCGCCTCGGCCAGGCTCGCGCAGCGGCGGGGCGCGGCGTCCGTGGTGGCGGCGGTGTTCGCGCCGAGCTCGGCGAGCCGGGCGAGGAGGGCGGCGTGGTCGAGGCCGGGCAGGCCGAGGGCGTCGTAGGCGAAGAACGTCAGCTCGACGCGGTACGGACGGTCCTTGGCACGCAGGGTGCCGGCGGCGCCGCTGCGCGGGTGGGCGAAGGGCGTGGCGCCGTGCTCGGTGCGGACGGCGTTGGCCTGCTCGAACTGCTCGTGGGTGAGCAGGACTTCACCGCGCAGCTCGACGTCCAGCGGCTCGGCGAGCCGGGCCGGCAGGCCGAGGACGGCGTCGGCGGCGTGCGTGATGTCCTCGCCCGCGAGACCGTCGCCCCGGGTGAGCACCTGGGCGAGCCGCCCGGCCCGGTACCGGGCGGCCACGGCGAGGCCGTCCAGCTTCGGCTCGACGCACCAGGCGGCGACGGGCCGGCCCAGACGGCGTTCCAGACCGGCCGCCCAGGACTCCAGCTCCTCGGCCGAGAACACGTTGTCCAGCGAGAGCATCGGCACGCTGTGCGGCACGTCCCCGACCGCCGCCCCGCCCGCGACCTTCCCGGTCGGCGTCTCGGGCAGCACCTCGTCGGGGTGCGCCAGCTCGTACGCCTCGATCGCGCGGACGAGCGCGTCGTACTCGTCGTCCCCGAGCGGCGTGCCGCCGTCGGCGTAGTACGCGGCGGCGGCCCGCACGGCGGTGGCGACGGCGTCGGTGTACGCGTCCGTCGAGGTCAGGGCGACAGGGGAGGCCGTGGAGGCGATGTCCTTCATGACGCCATCATGGCGAGTGGCACTGACATTCGACCCGCCGAGACCGAGCCCGACCGCCTCGACGGCGGGCCCCGGGCCCGCGCGAAAAACGCTTTGGTGGACCGCGGCGGCCGCTGCTAACCTGCCGGAGGCCGTGCGAGAGAACGAGGAGGTGGTACCCGTGAACGCAGATTCGACATGGGTGCTCTCCTCCGGGGTCACGGTCGGACGATAGGTCGTCCGGGAGCGCCGTTCCAGTGCACTCCCGAAAGGCACGACCATGCAGTTCACCTCCGAGCAGCGCCTCGACAACGGCGTCCTCGAACGCGAATTCACCCTCGGCCAGATCCCCGGCACCCTGTGGACGCCCGGATCCGCGCCAGCTCCGCTGATCCTCATGGCCCACAACAACGGCCTGCCCAAGAACGAGCCCCGGCTCGTGGCCCGGGCCCGGTACTCCGCTTCGCAGGGCTACGCGGTGGCCACCATCGACGCGGCCGGGTGCGGTGGCCGCCCCCGTTCCGCCGCCGACGACCGGGCCCGCGCCGACCTCCGCCGGGCGATGCAGGCCGGCGAGCCGGTCGACGGGATCTTCGAGTCCTTCATCGGCCCGCTGGTCGAGAACGCGGTCCCGGAGTGGCGGGCCACCCTGGACGCCCTCCTGTCCCTGCCCGGGATCGACGGACCGGTCGGCTACTCGGGCTGGACCGCCGTCGGCATCCGGCTCGCGGTGACCGAGCCCCGCATCGCCGCCGCCGGCTTCTTCGCCGGGGGCTACGTGCCCCTGGCCCAGCGCGAGGAGGCGCGGCGGATCACCATCCCACTGCTGTTCCTGCTCCAGTGGGACGACGAAGGGAACCCCCGCCAGCGGGCTCTGGACCTGTTCGACGCCTTCGGCAGCACCGAGAAGACGATGCACGCCAACATGGGCGGGCACGTCGGCACCCCGCGGTTCGAGCTGGAGAACGGGAGCCGGTTCTACGACCGGCACCTGAAGTAGAACCG
>NZ_JBHWGV010000146.1:0-20365 GCF_042732955.1 Kitasatospora sp. NPDC059747
GTCTGGGTGCGTGCATCGCAAGGCGGAGGAGGGAGTCCATGCGGAGCATCGGCGACCGACGACAACGCGGCGAGGCGCGTGCCCAGACGCCGCACGGCAGGCGGGGGTTCGAAGACAGACCCTAGGGCAGCGGGGCCCCGGACGGTGCAGGGGCGCGGCCGGAGTTCCCCCGGACGGCGGCTATCCGCGGCGGGTGCGGCGGTCCCGCGCGTCGAAGTCGGCCAGGGCGAGGGCGCCGGGCCGCAGGGCGCGCTCCAGGTGGTCCCGGAGGTCCTCGTCCAGGCCGCCGAGGGCCTCGGCGAGCTCCTCGGCGACGTCCTTGAGGATCTCCTGCGCGACGGCGTCGGCCGGCGTCCGCGGTCCGAGTTTGCTCACCGCCCCGGCCGCGCGGGCGGGGGTGAGGAGGGCGGAGGCCTGGACGAGCAGCCACGCGGGCACCCCGGCGGCGCCCTCCGGCGGTGCGACGTACGGGCGTGAGCCGTCGTAGCGCGAGTCCTCGGCGAAGGCCTTGTGCTTGACCTTCAGGATCGGACGGGCGGAGGCGCGTTGCCATTCCCCGGCCGGCTTGAGGACGTAGCCCTCGGCGAGGTTGTCGGCGAGCGCGGGCAGGCCGAGGAGCGCCGGGAGGCGGGTGGGGTAGGCGGGCGGCAGGTCCTGGAGCGTGGTCAGCGGGCCGTACCCGAGGGCGGGGACGCAGGTGAGCCCGGCGGCCTGCGCGGCCTCCCGGACGGCGCGGTCCGCCAGCCACCACGGGCCCCCGGGCAGCTCGACGGTGGCGTCGAACGGCAGCCAGTGCAGGCCTGGGGAGTACCAGACGCCCGTCTGCACCGGCTCGGCGCCGGCGACGGCCGGGACGTCCGGGTGCGGGTAACTCCCGCCCGCGAGCTCGCCGTAGACCGTCACCACCGCGTCCGCGCCCCGGTCGGCGCGCACGGCGGAGGCGAACCGGGCCGCCGCCACCGCGAGTTGCGGCCAGACCCGGCTGACCCCGAAGAACCCGTCCAGGTCGTCGTCCCCGAGCGCCTCGCGCCGCTTCGCCGGCCGCACGCCGTCCCGGTCGCACACCACCGCGAAGTGCGCGCCGTGCACCTTCTCCAGGGCCACCCACTCCCGCACCCCGGGCACGGCGAGCGGCCGCTTCGCCGGGATCTTCGGGTAGGGCGTCAGCTCGGGGCCCGTCGGGGTACGGGACGTGGAATCGGACATACCGGAGATCATCCCGGGGCGTCCGCGCACGGGCAACGGGGATTCGCCGGACAGGCCGTAGGGTGCGGCCATGGACGAGACGGCGATGAAGGAGCAGTACGCCCGGGACGAGACGTGCCGGGCGCTGGGGATCGCGCTGGACGAGGTGGCGCTCGGGCGGGCCGTGATGCGGATGACGGTCGGCGCGGCGATGGTCAACCAGCACGGGACGGCGCACGGCGGGTACCTGTTCCTGCTCGCCGACGCGGCGTTCTCGTACGCGTGCAACAGCCACGGGCCGGTCACCGTCGCGCAGGCGGCGCAGGTCGTGTTCCTCGCGCCGGCGGCCGTCGGGGACGAACTGGTGGCGGAGGCGGTGGAGCGGACGCGGGCCGGGCGCAACGGCGTCTACGACGTCACGGTGCGGCGCCCGGCGGACGGCACGACCGTCACCGAGTTCCGCGGCCAGAGCATCGTGATCGGCGGGCGGCCGCCCGTGAAGTAGACAGCCGCCCGCGGGTGTTCAGTCCTCCGGGCGTTCGTCGAGGACCTGCTGGAGCTTGCCCGTGCGCGGGTTGGTGACGAGGTCGGCGCGCGGGACCCACTCCACGGCGAGGTGGTGGATCGTGCCGAGCGCGACCTCCTCGGGGTAGAGCGGGCGGGCGGTGTAGACGGCCTCGACGAGGCGCTCGGACAGGCCCGGCGGGGGCTGTTCGGTGCAGCCGAGCCGCAGGATGAGGCCGTCGCGGCCGTCCCAGCGGCGCTGGACGAGCTGCATCCCGGCGATGTGCCCGTCCGGGTCGGCGGCGAGGAGGACGGCGCGGATCTCCTCGGTGGGCATCGCGACCGGTCCGACCCGGGCGCCCTCGGCGGAGCGGCCGAGGAGGCGGAAGCGGCGGCACTCGCCGTCGGTCCACTCGGCGCGGTCGCCGGTGGGGTAGCGCAGGATCGGCATGAGGGTGCGGAAGAGGTTGGTGACGACGACCCGGCCGGGCACGCCCGGGGCGGTGACGACGTCGCCGGTGGCGTCGTCGATCAGCTCGACGACCGTCCGGTCCGGGAAGGCCTCGTGCACCCGGACGTCGTCGCCGGGCACCGGGGAGCCGACCAGTCCGGCGTCGTTGGAGGCGTAGCCGACGGAGGCGACGGCGGCCTTGGGGAAGGCGCGGGAGAGGATCGGGCGCAGGTCGGCGAAGAGCAGGTCGCCGCCGAACAGCAGGAGTTCGACGGAGTCGGCGCTCTCGCCGCGCCGCACCAGGGCCTCGGCGACGGCGCTGAGCTTCATCGGCTCGCCGGCCAGGACGTGCACGCCGAAGCCGCCGATCAGGTCGGCGACGGCCTCGTCCGGGGCCGCGCCGCCGACGGCGAGGCGGACGTTCTCCACCGGCGCGTGGTGCAGGGCGTTCTCGATGTAGAGGAAGCCGCCGTAGAGTTCGCCGGCCATGAAGAGGTTGGCGACCCGGTGGCCCGGCCTGAGCCCGGCGCGGACCAGGCCGGCGCCGAAGGCCGTCACGGAGTCGGCGTGTTCGCCGCGGGTCCAGGGGGAGAACTTGGGGACGCCGGTGGTGCCGCCGGTCTTGTAGACGCCGGCGTCGGTGAGGGGGCCGGTCAGGACGCGGTTGTCGGGCCAGGTGTTGGCGGCCCAGAAGGCGGCCTGGTCGATCACCGGCAGCTGGGTGAGGTGGTCGATCCGGGCGGGCAGGCCGCGGTACAGCTCGGCGTAGAACGGCGAGTGTGCGCGGGCGAACGCGACCAGCTCGGACACGGATTTCGCGGGCATGTCGACTCCACGTCTCAAGAAGGGCTTTCGGACTGCCCGAGCCAGGTGCGGGCGAGGCGCCGGACGGCCGAGCCGTCGCGGTCGGCGAGTTTGGCGGCGAGGTACTCGGAGGCCCAGGGGCCGGTCGGCACCCGGAACGGCGGGTCCTCCTCGGAGAGCGTGCGCACCACGACGGCCGCGACCTCCCGGGCGGGCTGGCCGACGGCCTCCCACCCCTGCGAGCCGAGCCACTCCAGGTACCCCGCGAAGGTGGGCGCGTACGGGCCGGAAGCGGCGCGCAGGGTCTCCCGGTTCACGTCCGGGAAGATGCCGAAGGAGGAGTCCGGCACGAAGCCCGGGACGACGATCGAGACCCGCACGCCGTGCGCGGCGGCCACCGGGGCGAGCGCCTCCATGAACCCCTCGACGGCGAACTTGGCCGCGCAGTACGCCTCGTTGAAGGGCTGGCCGATGACGCCGTGCACGCTGCCGATGGTGACCAGCCGGCCGCCGGAGGCCCGCAGCAGGCGCATCGCGGCGCGGCTGACGGCGGCGACGCCGAAGAAGTTGACCTCCAGGTTGGCGCGCAGCGCGGCGTCGGTGGACATCTCCAGCGTCGGGTCGGAGTTGGCGACGCCGGCGTTGTTGACGACGGCGTCCAGCCGCCCGTACGTCCGCGCGACGTCGTCCACGCAGTCGTCGACGGACGCGGCCTCGGTGACGTCGAGGTGCCGGATGTCCAGGGTGACGCCGGCCCGGCGGGCCGCCTCCCGCAGCGGGCCGGAGCGGGCGGGGTCGCGCAGCGAGGCGACGGTGGTGAACCCGGCGCGGGCCGCCGCGACGGCGGTGGCCAGGCCGATGCCCGAGGACGTCCCGGTGACCAGGAGCACCCGCTCCCGGGCGCTCACGGAGTGCTCTCCGCGAGCTCGGCGGCCGGCTCGGGGACCGCCGCGTCGAGCAGCGGCTGGATGCCGAGGGCCGGGAGGAAGGAGCAGGCGGCCAGCAGGGTGCCGCCCGCCATGACGGTCCGGGCGGCGTCGAGGATGCCGAGCGGCCCGGTCAGGAGCGTCACGGCGAGGCCGCCGACGAGCGCGGCGAGCGGGATCACGCCCCACGTGACGGTCCGGAAGGCGGCGTGCATGACGCCCTGGTTGCGGGCGGACATCCGGGACTGCCGGGTGGGCGCGCTGCACACGTTGATGCAGGACATGAAGAAGCCGTAGCAGCCCATGCTCACGGCGATCACCGGCCCGGCCGGCAGTGCGGGCGCGGCGAGCACGCCGAGGCCGACCAGGCAGTGCAGGAGCAGCGACCAGGCCATCGTGCGTCCGAGGCCGAAGCGGGTGCCGAGCCGCGGGGCGACGAGGGCGCCGGCCAGCGCGCCGAGGGCCGCGACGGACATGGCCGCGCCGAACTCCCCGACGGAGACGTCGAGTCCGCGGTAGGCGAGCACCGGCAGGACGGTGACGAAGACGGGCCCGCCCGAGTTGAGCGTGACGGCCGCCAGCACGACGCGCCGCAGCACCGGGTCGGCCCAGTTGAGCCGGAAGCCGCGGGTGAGCCGCTCCCGGACCGAGCCCTCCTCGACGGTCCGCTCGCCCCACGGCCGCATGGACCGGAAGCAGACGGCCGAGACGAGGTAGCTGGCCGCGTCGACGAGCAGCGCCGCGACGCCGAGCGCGCTGTAGAGGGCGGCGGCGATGGAGGGCCCGGCGACCTCGGCGACGGACCCGCTGCCCTCAAGGCGCGAGTACGCGCGGACCATGCCGTCCTCGGGCACGACGGCCGGGACGGCGACGAGGTAGCCGACGTTGAAGAAGATCGTCGCGCCGCTGATCACCGCGACGCAGCCGAACAGCAGCGGCGTGGAGAGCACGTCCAGCCAGTACGCGAGCGGTATCGCGGCGACGGCGGCGAGCCGGACGAGGTCGCAGCCGATCATCGTCCACCGCTTGTCCCAGCGGTCGACCAGGACGCCGGCGACCGGCCCGAGCAGCGGGATGCCGAGGTACTGGGCCATCGCGACGACGCCGACCTGGAGGGCGGAGGCGTGCAGCACGAAGATCATCAGGGTCGGGACGACGAAGACGGTGACCTTGTCGCCGACCAGGCTGACGGTCTGGCCGCCCCAGAACAGGTTGAACCCGCGGCCCAGCCGTGTGTTCACGCCTCCTCCCGCACGACCAGGGCGGCGGTCTTGCCGGTGCGCTCGTTGCCGATCAGCTCGGTGACCGCGCGGACGCGGACGTTGCCGGGGTCGTGCTGGAAGGCGGTGCTCAGCGTGAAGGTGGCGGCCAGCAGTTCCGTGCGCAGCCCGTCGGTGTCCGGCGAGGCATCGGGGTCGGTCAGTAGGAGGACCTCCAACTCCGCCACCCGGCCGCCCTGTTGGGTGATCACCACCTGGGCGCGGGCGACACCCGGCGTGCGTTCCGCGTGGGCGATCACCTCGTCCACGTCCAGTCCGAGGCCGCGGACCTGGACGACGCTGTCGCGGCGGCCGAGCACCCGCATCGCCGGGCCCGGCCGGCTGCACGGGCAGGTCGTCAACTCGCCCGCGTCGCCGGTGCGGTAGCGCAGGACGGGGTTGAGCATGTGCGGGTTGAGGGTGGTGAAGTCGAGCAGGCCGTCCCGGTCGGCGTGCACCAGCTGGTCCGGCAGGGGGTGGAAGGTGTCGGGCGGGCAGTCGGGGGTGTTGGTGGCGACCACCCAGGTCTCGGTGCTGCCGAACATGCCCCAGCGGCGGGCCTGCGGGGCCACCACCGCGAGGTCCTCGGCGAGTTGGGGCTGCCACGCCTCGCCGAGCCACAGCACCTTGCGCAGCGCGGGGAGTCGGATCCCGGCGGCGCGGGCGTGCGCGAACCAGAGCCGCAGGACGCTGGGCGTCCCGCCGACGGCCGTCACGCCGCGCGCGGCCATGAACTCCAGCCAGCCGCCGTACTCGTCCCTCGCCACCGAGCCGAGGGCGATGATCCGGCAGCCGGAGAGGTCGGCGAGTGCGGCGGCGAGGAAGTGCGCGCCCCACATCCGGCCGGCGCCCCACGCGTTGACGAAGACGTCCGAGCGGTCCAGCGGCTGCCAGTGGGCGTGCACGCCGGCCATGTAGAAGCCGGTCGGCGCGTAGCCGACCTTGGGGGCGCCGGTGCTGCCGCCGCTCTGGAACAGCCAGGTGGCGGCGTGCTCGGCGGCCGGCTCCAGGTGGGCGAGGGCGGTGTTGAGGTCGTCCTTGGCCAGCGGCGGGAGCGCGGCGAGGCCGTCGAGGGTGCGGACGTCCGGGTGCCCGTCGTAGCGGCCGGCGAGTCCGGGCACCGTCCGCAGGCGGTCGAGCGTGCGCCGGGCGACGGACAGGCGCGGGGCGGCTTCCTCCGGCAGGAGGGAGAAGGAGGTCATGGGAGGTCCGTCCGGTGGTCGAGGGTCAGCGGCCGGGCGCCGTCGGCGAGCCACTTGGCGTGGCCGTCGCGGTAGGCGGTGAACCGGGCGCGGGTGACGTCCCGCTGGAGGGTGCGGTGCGGGTCGGTGTGGTCGGGGGCGATGACGCCGTCGGGTTCGAGTTCGGAGAACCAGTACGTCGTGCCGTCGTGCAGGAAGTCGACGCAGAAGAACGGGATCGGCAGCTTCTCGGCGAAGTAGCGGGTGGCTTCGGCGAGTTCGGGCGGCACGGGCGGGAACTCCATGCTGCCGCCGCGGCTCGCGTTGGCCACCGGGGAGCCGGCCTCGGGGGTGCGCTTCAGCACCGCGTACGGCTCGCCGTCGACGACGTAGACGCGGTAGTCGACGGTGCCGTCCCCCAGGTACGGCTGCACGACGAGCGTCGTGTCGCCGCCCTGGGCGAGGCTGGCCAGGCCCCGGACGTCCTCCGGGCCGCGGGCCAGGTTGATCCCGCCACCGCCGCACCAGCCGGACGGCTTGACGATCGCCGGGTACGTCATGCCGCCGAGCGCCACCTCGTACTCGTGCTTGCCGATGTCCCGCCCGGTGCCGATCCGGACGGTCGGGATCGTCGGGACCGGGGAGCCGGCCAGGTAGAGCAGGGTGGCGAGCTTGTCGTTGCCGATCAGCGACACCTGCGGCGGGAAGGGCAGGTAGAAGCCGGCCTGTTCGAGCACCGCGTAGAGCGCGTACTGGTTGAAGACGTCCATCGACTGGTACGGCAGGGAGTAGAGCGCGGTGATGAACAGCGTGTCCTCGGGGGTCACGGGTTCCTCGTCGACGTAGACGCGCGGGCGGCCGGGGCCGGTGGCGTCGACGCTGACGGACTCCGGGGCGTTCCTCGTCCAGCGCAGGCCGAGGTCGGCGGCGCACTCGGCGTAGAGGTCCCAGAAGAAGGGGTGCCACAGCGCGGCCATCCGGGAGGACTCCCGGTCGGGGAAGATCCAGCACAGCCGGCGCAACGGGCCGTCGGGCGTGGGGGATTGGCTCATCGTGCTCCTCGCGGTTCGAGAAGTTCGGGCCGTGCGGACCTGGTGGCCGGGCCGGACCACCAGCGCCGGCCGGTCTCGGGCAGGGTGTCCACCGGGTCGTAGAAGGGGAAGCGACGGTCGAGCGGGGCGTCCGTGCCCCCGTCGCCGGACTCCACGCTCGTGCGGTAGTTCTTCGTCCAGTACGAGATCCCGCGCTCGCGGTCGTAGGCCACCGCCTGGTGCACCCAGCGCTTGCCGACGTGCGGCACGTCGCACACGATGCGCGGGGTGGCGTAGCCGGGCAGGTAGCCCATGATCGCCTCCTGGAGGCGCTGGGCCTGGTGCAGCGGGGTCCGCCAGTGTTCGGCGTTGGGGATCATGTCGCAGAGGTAGAAGTAGTACGGCAGGATGTTCGCCTCGCCCTGGAGGGCGAAGCAGAGGTCCAGCAGGGCCTCCGGGGTCGCGTTGACGCCGCGCATGAGGACGCCCTGGTTGCGCACGTCCCGCACGCCCGCGTCGAGCAGCGCCCGGGCGGCCTCGGCGACCAGCGGGGTCACCGACTGCACGTGGTTGGCGTGGGTGTGCACGGCCAGGCTGACGGCGCGGCGGGCCGCGACCGCCGCCACCCGGGCGAGTCCGTCCAGCACCTGCGGCTGGAGCCAGTGCTGGGGCAGGCCGACCACGGCCTTGCTGGCGAGCCGGACGTCCCGCACCGAGCCGAGGTCCAGCAGCCGCAGCAGGAAGGACTCCAGGCGCGGCCAGGGCACGTTGGCGAGGTCGCCGCCGGAGACGACGACGTCGCGCACGGACGGGGTGCGTTTGAGGTAGTCGAGCATCTGCTCCTGGCGGTCCGCGGGGCGCAGTGCCAGGCGGGCCTTGGTGACCTGCGGGGTCGAGGTGCCGACGAGGTCCATCCGGGTGCACTGGCCGCAGTACTGCGGGCAGGTGGAGGTCAGTTCGGCGAGGACCTTGGTGGGGTAGCGGTGGGTGAGGCCCTCGACCGCCCACATGTCGGTCTCGTGCAGGGAGTCGCGCTCGGCCAGCGGGTGGCTGGGCCAGCGCGGGTGCCGGTCGCCGCGCACGGGCAGCATGTAGCGGCGGACGGGGTCGGCCAGGAACGCGTCGGTGAACGGGCCGGGCCGGGCCGGTGCGTGCGGGGCCATGGTGTTGAGCACGTGCGGCGGCAGGAGCATCGCCATGGTGGCGAACCCGGCCTGGTCGGCGGCGAGTTCGTCGTAGAAGCGGTCGTCGAGGAGGGGGCCGGCGAGGGCCCGCAGCTGCCGGGCGTTCTTGACCGAGTGGGCGCGCTGCCACTGGGGGTCGCGCCACTGGGCGGCGGTCACGTCGCGCCAGCCGGGCAGGCGGCGCCAGTCCGGCTCGGCGAGCGCGGTGCGGGTGTACTGGTACGGCTGGCGGATCACGTGGTGGTCCATGGCCGGGCTACGGGCGGGCGAGGAGGGCGGCGTGCCGGGTGCGCAGCTCGCGCTTGAGCACCTTCCCGGTGGGCCCGAGCGGGAAGTCCTCGGGCGTCCGGGCGATCCGGACGGCGGCGAGCGGGGCGAGGCCGGCGGCGGCCAGGGCCCGGTTGGCGGCCGCCTGGACCTCGTCGGGGCTGCTCGCCTCGGCGTCCGCCTGCAACTGGACGACGGCGACCGGTAGTTGGCCGTGTTCGGCGGGGACGCCGATCACCGAGCAGTCCCGCACGAGGCCGGCGCAGTCGGCGAGCAGCACCTCCTCGACCGGGAGGCTGTGGACGGGGCCGTCCGCGGTGTCGATGACGTCCACCGTCCGGTCGAGGTGGTAGAAGCGGCCGTCGGCGTCGCGGCGGGCGACGTCGCCGGTGAGCCAGTAGCCGTTCAGCTCGAAGGAGGCGGTCAGCCGGGGGTCGTTCCAGTAGCCGGGGGTCAGCGAGGGGGACACGACGCCCAGCAAGCCGACCTCGCCGTCCGGGAGTTCGGTGCCGTCGAGGCCGAGCACGGCGGCCTTCTCGACGACCTCCAGCGGCTTGCCGACGCAGCGGTCGTCGCGGGCGCTCTCGGGTGTGGTGATCTGGCCGAACAGCGCCATGCCCATCTCGGAGGAGCCGAGGCCGTCGATGAACTGCGAACCGGGCAGGGCGGGTTGCTCGGCCCGCTCCTGCGGCAGCAGCCAGGGCCGGATCAGCCCGGCCGGCCGTTCGCCGAGCGTCACCAGGCGGCGGATGTGTCCGTGGTGGGCGCTGTCGCCGGTGTTGAACCAGGAGTGCACCTTCGCGGCCCCGCGCACGGGCAGTTCGCCGGTCGCGAGCTCGACGAAGGTGCGCGGGAAGGAGGCGACCATGGTGGGCCGGAACGCCTCCATGACCGGCTCGACGGCCGCGCGCCGCCAGTCGGACATGACGACGGTCGGCAGCCCGAGCAGGACGGCGGTGAGGAAGTAGCTCAGGCCGCCCGCGTGGGTGTGCGGCATGAGCGACATCAGCCGGTCGTACGGCTCGGCCGGGAAGCGCACCATGCGCGGCTGCTTGCCGTCCCAGAACCCGCGGTGGGAGAGCATCGTGGACTTCGGGGTGCCGGTGGTGCCGGAGGAGTGGATCAGCGCGACGACGTCGTCCGGGCCGTGCCGGTGCGGGTACGCCGAGGGCAGCCCGGCCCGGTCGGCGTCGAACGCGCGCACCTCGGCGGCGAGGGCGAGGAAGCGCGGGCGGCGCTGCGGGTCCTCGCGGTAGGCGGCGGCGAGCCGGGTGGTGTCGTCCGCGACGACGCCGACCACGCCGACGTGGTCGAGGTAGCGGACCAGCACGTCGTGCCGCAGCGCGTCGTTGACCAGTGCGGGGACGGCGCCGAGCGCGGTGAGCGCGAGGAAGTGCAGCAGCGGTTCCAGGCCCTCGCCGACGACGACCGCCACCGGCTCGCCGGGGCGCACGCCGTTGGCGTGGTACCAGGCGGCGTAGCGGTCGCGCAGGGCGGCGAGGTCGAGCAGGCTGTGGCCGCGCAGCACGACCTCGCCGCGGTGGTCGGTGCGGTGGGTGAAGACGAACGGGACCGTGCGGTGCGGGTTGGCCGCGAGGGCGTGGTCCAGGAAGTTGCCCGCGCCGAGGGCGGGTTCGGCCATCAGCCGCTCTCTGGCGGCGAGCGGGGCGACGGAACTGTGGTCGTTCATGGCGGTCTCCCGACGTGGGGTGCCGGGCGCGCGGCTCTCGTGGAGCCGGTGCCGGGCGGAAGGGGTGTGGATCAGGGCCGGGCGAGGATCTCGGCGGCGGCGCGGTGGCCGGAGCGGATCGCGCCCTCCATGAGCCCGAAGTAGGCGGTGCTGGTCTCGGTGCCGGCGAAGTGCACCCGGCCGTGCGGGGCGGTGAGCGCAGGGCCGTGCGCGAGCCAGTCGCCGGGGCCGAGCAGGGCGGCGTAACAGCCTTGGCTGTACGGCTCGTTGACCCAGTCGGTGACGTGGCAGGCGAGGGGCTCGGGCAGCATGGGGAATAGCTGCGCGGCCTGTCGGACGGCCGCCTCGCGCTGTTCCCCGGCGCTGAGGGTGGCGAAGCGGTGCGCTTCGGCGCCGGTGACGAAGCCGGTGAGGACGCCCGGTCCGCCCTCGGGCGGGGTGTCGTCCACGGTGGAGAGCAGCGGGCCGTGGGCGTTGACCGACCAGCCGGACAGGCCGTGGTCGCGCCAGAGCGGCGCGGGGTAGACCAGGCTCGCCTTGATCGCGCAGCCGCGCGCCGTGCGTTCGCCGGCCCGGTGCGGCGGCGGCCCGGGGCGGTGCTCGATCGCGTCGGCGAGCAGTGGCGGCAGTGCCAGCACGGCGACGTCCGCGCGGTAACTCCCCTGATCGGTCACGACGGTGACCCGGCCCGCGTCCTGGTGCACGGCCCGGACGGGTTCGCCGAGCCGCACCCGCACGCCGAGCCGCTCGGCCAGCCGCTCGCACACCTGGTGCGCGCCGCCGGCGACCCGGTCCTGCTGGGCGCCGCCCTCGAACGCGTTGAGGTAGCGCAGTCCGCCGCCGGAGCGCAGGTAGAACGCCATGTGCAGGACGGAGAGGTCGGCCGGGTCGGCGGCCATCATCTCGCCGAGGAAGAGCGGGAAGAAGAGCCGGGCGTCGGGGTGGGCGAGGTGCTGCTCGGCCCATTCGGCGGCGGTGAGGGTGTCCAGGTGCTCGGCGCCGGGGGTGAGCCAGGGCGCCTCCGGCCGTACGGCGGAGGTCAGTTCTTCCAGCCGCTCGAAGAGGTCGCCGAGCGCGACGGCGCTCAGCGGCGGGAACCGGCTGTCCCGGGTGGCGTGTTCGCCGCCGAGGGCGAAGCGGCTGGCGCCGAGCATCGTCGTCGGCGCGGTCTTGAGGCCCAACTCGTCGATGAGGGACAGGAGTTCGGTGTGCCGTTCGCCGAGGTAGGCGGCTCCGCCGTCGATCCACCGGCCGGGGGCGACCTCGATGCCGTGCGTGCGCCCGCCGACGCGGTCCCTGGCCTCCAGAACGGTGACGTCGATCCCCTGCGCCGCAAGGCGATCGGCGGTGGTGAGGCCGGCGAGGCCGGCGCCGACGACGACGGCGGCCCGGGGGGTCACACCGCCCCCGTGATTCTCCCGGCGAGGCCGGCCGGGGTGGGCTCGGCCAGGAACTCCTCGAAGGTCAGCTCGACGCCGTGGCCCCGCGCGACGGCGCTGAGCACCCGGGTGGCGATCAGCGAGTCGCCGCCGAGCTGGAAGAAGTCGGAGTCGGCCGTGACGTCCTCGCGCTGGAGGACGCGGCGGAAGATGGCCACGACGTCGTCGGGCGTGGCCGGGGTGGTGGTGTCAACGCTCAATGGGGGTCTCCTTCGACCTGGTCGTGGAGGTGGCAGGGGCCACGGGGTCAGACGGCGTAGCGGCGGTGGCAGCCGGCGCGGTCGACCTTGCCGCTCGCGGTGAGGACGAGCCGGGGCACGACGGTCACCCGGCTGGGTACGAGGTGGCCGGGCACGCGTTCCCGCAGGTGGGCCAGTAGTTCGGTGTCGAGGGTGGTGCTGTCGGCGTGGGGCCGTGGAACGACGTAGGCGACGAGGACCGAGCGCCCCGCGAGGGCCGCCGCGGTGACGGCCGCGGCCGACACGCCGGGGTGGGCGGCCAGGTGGGCCTCGACCTCGGCCGGGTCGACCCGGACGCCGCGGATCTTCACCTCGCCGTCCAGGCGTCCCTCGTGGGTGAGGACGCCGCCGTCCCCGGCGGCGACGCGGTCGCCGGTGCGGTACCAGCGCTCGCCGTCGACGGTGGTGAAGCGTGCCGCCGTGGCCTCTGGCAGGCCGCGGTAGCCGAGGGCGACGGCCGGCCCGCCGATCATCAACTCGCCGTCGTCGCCGATGCGTTCGCGCACATGGGGGAGTGCCCGCCCGATCGGCGCCCGCGCGGTGCCGTCCCACGCGCGCCCGGGGGCGAGCGGGCCGTGCAGGTCCACGGCGTGCGTGATCATGGTGGTCTCGGTGCTGCCGTAGGTGTTGAGCAGCCGGATCCGCCCGGTGCGCAGACGGCTCCAGTCGGCCAGCCGGGCGGGGCTGGCCGCCTCGCCGCCGATCACCAGCAGCCGGACGCACTCGGGCAGGGTGAGCCCGTCCTCGGCGAGGTGGAGCACGAGTTCGTGCCAGAAGGCGGTCGGCAGGTCGAGGACGGTGACGCCTTCGTGCTCGACCATCCGCAGGAAGCGGGGGAACGAGCCGCTGTGCGCGTCGGGGTCGACGACCAGCGCGGCGCCGGTGGCGAGGGTCGGCAGGATCTCCTCGAAGCAGGTGTCCCAGTTGAGGGAGGCGAACTGGAGCACGCGGTCGTCCGGCGTGAGGCCGAACAGCTCGCGCAGGGACGGGACCGTCGCCGCGAGTGCGCGACGGGGAGTGACGACGGGTTTCGGCTGCCCGGTCGAACCCGACGTGAAGAGAATGTACGCCGGCCGTTCCCCGGCGTCCTCGGCGGCGCTCTCGGCGCGTTGTGCGGAGCCCGCCTTCGGCGGGTCCCCGGGGAATTCCGGGGCCTGCGGTAACTCGACCGAAGGAAGCCCGACTTGGGGTGACAGGGCGGTTCCGGTGACGACTGCCGAGCGGCACTCGGCCGCGGTTGTCATGGCCTCCTGGCGAGGCCCCGGAAATGCCGGATCGACCGGGCAATAGGCGCCGCCGGCGGCGAGGACGCCGAGCAGCGCGACAACGGTTTCCGGTGTGTGCACGGCCGGTACGGCGACCGTGCCCGGATCGGTGCCCAGGCGCGTGGCCAGGGCGTTCGCCGACTCGTGGAGCCGGCGGTAGGTCAGGGCGCGTCCACGGTGGACGATCGCCGGACGGTCGGGATATCGACGTGCCATTTCGATGAACACGTCGAACAGGTCGGGGACGACCTGGAGGGTACCGCGAATATTTGACATGCCCGCCCCAAATGACGCTCAGAAGTGCTCATCCGTGCTCGGCGAACGGCGACTCTACCTTCGAACATGCGTGGGGACAATGTCCGTTGGGAATGTTCTTCGAGGAGGGTGTGGGCGAACTGTGAATCCAGGCCCGATACTTCGGCGGTTCGGGTGGGGAAGGGTCCGGCCGGGCGACCGGGGAGTGGTGGTGCGGTGACGGAGCGTCGCCGATCCGATGAGGCGTCAGGACCCGAGCGGGGCGGACCACATGAGCCGGGTGCCGCCGCCCTCGGCCGTGCTCGCCTCGAACGTGCCGCCCACCCGCTCGGCCCGCTCGGCGAGGTTGCGCAGCCCGCTGCGCCGGCCGCCCTCCGGCAGACCCGCGCCGTCGTCCACGACGGTCAGCGAGACCCGCCCGGCGATCGCGCGGAGCGTCACCTCGACCCGGCCCGCCCCGGCGTGCCGGGCGGCGTTGCTCAGCGCCTCGCCGAGCACTGCGACCACGTGCTCGGCCAGCTCCTGCGGCACGTCGGTGTCGAGGAGGCCCTCCATGCTCAGCCGCGGCGGGAAGCCGAGCGTCGCCTGCGCCTCGGTGACGGCGCGCGTGGTGCGCGCCCGCAGGCCGCGGTCGGGCTCGCTGTGGGCCCGCAGGCCGAAGATCGTCGAACGGATGATCTTGATGGTCTCGTCCAGGTCCGCGACCGCCCGCCCGACCCGGTCGGCCGCCGCCGGGCTGTCGATCAGCCGGCCCGCGCTCTGCAGCGTCATCCCGGTCGCGAACAGCCGCTGGATCGCCAGGTCGTGCAGGTCCCGGGCGATCCGGTCGCGGTCCTCCAGCAGCGTCAACTGCTCGGCGTCGCGTCGTCGTTCGGCCAGTTCGAGGGCGAGCGCGGCCTGGTCCGCGAAACCCAGCAGCGGGCCCGTCTCGGCCGCGCTGAAGGCCGGCTGCCCGGCCGCCCGCGCGAGCAGCAGCACGCCCCGCCCGTACCCCGAGCCGGTGCCCAGCGGCACCGCGACCGCCGGCCCGAGCCCGTCGAACCGCCCGGCCGGGCCCGCCGGATACCGTCCGTCGCAGGCCAGCCCGTCACTGGTCACCGGCGAACCGGACGCGTACGCCGCCCCCGACAGCGTGCCGTCCACCGGCACCGTGACCCCCAGTCGCTCGGCCGGCGTGCCACCCAGCGCGACCTCGACCGCCAGCTCCTGTGCCCGCTCGCCCGGCTCGGCCGGCGCCATCGACACGTCCGCCAGCTCGGCGCCGGCGATCTCCCGCGCCCGGCGGGCGATCAGCTCCACCACCGCCAGGCGCGGCGCGCCGGACAGCAGGCTCCGGGTGATCTCCGCGCTCGCCCGCAGCCAGCGCTGCTGGCGCTGCGCCTCCTCGTACAGCCGCGCGTTGTCGATCGCGACCCCGGCCGCGACGGCCAGCGTCGAGATCACCGCCTCGTCGTCCGCGTCGAAGTCCAGGCCGCCGCGCTTGTCGGTGAGGTACAGGTTCCCGAACACCTCCCCGCGCACCCGCACCGGCACCCCGAGGAAGGTGGTCATCGGCGGGTGGCCGGGCGGGAACCCGGCCGACGCCGGGTGCTCCGACAGCATCGGGCAGCGCAGCGGGCGCGGGTCGCGGATCAGCTCGCCGAGGATGCCCCGGCCGGACGGCGGCGGGCCGATCTCGGCGATCTCCCCGTCCGTCATCCCGACCGTGCGGAACTCGGACAGCGAGTGCCCGTCCGCGCCGATCACGCCGAGCGCGGCGTAGCGGGCGTCCACCAGATCGGCGGCGGCCTCGACGATCCGGTGCAGCGCCTGGGCGAGGTCCAGCTCCCGGCCGACCGCGAGCACCGCCTCCAGCAGGCTGTGCACGCGGTCCTGGGTGCCGCGGGCCGCGTCGATGCGCCACTGGAGCTCCTCCAGCAGTTCGTCCAGCCGCAGCCGGGGCATCCGCGCGCCGCCGCCGGCCGTGGGGGTGCCGTCCGCCGGGGTCCCCTGCGCGCCGCCCACCCGTACTCCTCCAGTCGCCCGCCGCACCCCGGGTCAGGAGCGCCCTGACCGGGAGGATTGTCGGATTCACGGTAGTGCCCGGGTGTCGCCCCGCCGCACCCCGGGGTCGCCCGTAGGCTCCGTCGGGCGGGCCTTTCGTCCCGTCCCCGGGGGCCCTGCGGCCTCTGCCGCGCGGGCGGCGTGGCCGGAGAGGGTGGGGGAGCA
Organism: Kitasatospora sp. NPDC059747; assembly: GCF_042732955.1. Classification (NCBI taxonomy): domain Bacteria; kingdom Bacillati; phylum Actinomycetota; class Actinomycetes; order Kitasatosporales; family Streptomycetaceae; genus Kitasatospora; species Kitasatospora sp. NPDC059747. The sequence continues at coordinate 15,889 of NZ_JBHWGV010000146.1, forward strand.
GCGGACGGAACGTCAGCACACCCACCGTCCGGCAACGGCCACCGAGGGAAGGACCTCCTGCCATGACGCCACTCGTACTCGCCGGGGTCGACGGCTCGACCGGCGGCGCCGCCGCCGCCCGCTGGGCCGCCGGGGAGGCGGAACGCCGCGGGGTGCCTCTTCGCCTGGTGCATGCCTGGCCGTGGCTCACCGACGGCCGCAACGCCATGGCCGAGCCCGACCACCTGCCGGCCGCCGCCGAGCGCGTCCTCGCCGACGCCGCCGCCGAGCTGCGCGCCGCCCACCCCGGCCTCGACGTGCGGACGGACGTCGTGCTCGACGCGCCCGTCGACGGCTTGATCGCCGCCGCCGAGGACGCCGGCCTGCTCGTGGTCGGCTCGCGCGGGCTCGGGGGCTTCGCCGGGCTGATGCTCGGCTCCGTCGGCATGGCCGTGGCGGCGCGCAGCAGTGTGCCGGTGGTCGTGGTGCGTGAGCGGCAGGAGGGTGCGGGCGGGTCGGACGTCGTGGTCGGCGTCGACGTCCAGGAGCCGGACGAGGGCGTCCTCGGCTTCGCGTTCGCCGAGGCCGCCCGGCGCCGGGCGCGGGTGCGGGCGGTGCACGGCTGGGACCTGCCGCCGGTGTTCGCGTACGCGGGCTGGGTGCCGCAGGCCGCGGAGATCTCCCAACTGGAGGCGATGGAGGAGAAGATGCTCTCCCTCGCCCTGGCCGGGCAGCGGGAGCTGCACCCCGGCGTGGAGGTGGTCGAGGAGGTCCGGCTGGGCGCGGCCGGGGCACTCGTCGAGGCCTCGGCGGGCGCGGCGCTGGTGGTCGTCGGCCGCAAGCGCCGCAGGGTCGACCTCGGCCCGCGCCTCGGCCGCATCGCGCACGCGGTGCTGCACCACGCCAAGGCGCCGGTGGCGGTCGTCCCGCACGGGTGATCCGGACGGAGGCGGCGGGCCCGCGGCCCGCCGCCCCCTCGGTCACGGCCGTGAACCCGGCGGCCGCACCTGGGCCTTGAGCCGGAGGTCCGGGCTGTGCCGGAACGTGAGCGTGAAGTCCACCCACTGGCCCGCCCGCAGCGGTGGCGGCGCGGCCATCATCAGGTCGGAGTCCTCCGGGGACAGCACCAGCTCGCCGCGCGCCGGCACCGGCAGCGCGGTCACGGCCTCCCACCGCCCGGCCGCGCCCTGGTGCAGGTGCCGCTTCAGTGTGATCGGGCCGCCGAACTCCCAACTCGCACCGGTCAGTTCGTCCGGTATGTCGCCGGGGTTGCGGATCGTGAAGAACGCCGTCGTGGCCGGCGCGGCCCCCGCCGTCGGCAGCAGCACCCACCCGTCCCCGGTGGCCTCGACCGGCCGGGGACGCCCGGCGCCGCCGACGGCCGTCCAGCCGCTCAGCAGGACGAGCGCCAGCACCGCCGCCCCGACGGGCGGGCCGACCACCTTGAGCCGCTCGATCATCACCGCCGGTCCCCCTTCCGGGTGTTGCCGCGTCCGGGCTGCCACGTGCGCAGCCGCAGGCTGTTGCCCACCACGAGCAGTGAACTGAGCGACATCGCGACCGCCGCCAGCATCGGGTTCAGCAGCCCGACGGCCGCCAGCGGGATGAGCACGACGTTGTAGCCGAACGCCCACAGCAGGTTCGTCCGGATCGTGCCCAGCGTGCGCCGGGCCAGGCGGACGGCGTCCACCACGGCCTCGATGTCGCCTCGCACCAGCGTGAGCCCGGCCGCGCCGATCGCGGCGTCGCTGCCCGAGGCCAGCGCGACCCCGAGGTCCGCCGAGGCCAGCGCCACCGCGTCGTTGACGCCGTCGCCGACCACCGCCGTCGTCCGCCCGGCGGCCTTCAGCTCGGCCACCACCTCGGCCTTGCGCTCCGGCGACGCCGAGGCGTGCACCCGCTCGATGCCGAGCTCGTCCGCCACCGCCCGGGCCGCGCCGGGGCCGTCGCCGGTGAGCAGGACGGTCTCCAGGCCCATCCCGCGCAGCCGGTGCAGCGCCCGCCAGCTGCCGGAGCGCACGGTGTCGCCGACGGCGAGGACGGCCTCCGCCCGGCCGTCGAGCTCCACGACCACGGCCGTACGGCCCGCCCGGCCGGCCTCGGCGACCGCCTCCGCGAGGACCGGCGGGAGGTCGACGGCGTCCGGACGGACCACCCGCACCGCCCGCCCCTCGACCGTCCCGGCCACCCCGACCCCGGCCGTCGCCCGGAAACCGCTCACCGGCGGCAGTTCCCCGCACCGCTCCCTGGCCGCCGCCGCGACGGCCCGCCCGATCGGGTGCTCCGACCGGTGCTCCACCGCACCGGCCAGCCGCAGCGCCTCGGCCGCCTCCTGGTCGACGTCGCCGACCGTGGTGACCGCCGCGAGCCGCATCCGCCCGGTGGTCAGCGTCCCGGTCTTGTCCAGCACCACGGTGTCGACCCGCCGCAGGCTCTCCAGCACCTCGGGCCCGCGCACCAGCACGCCGAGCTCCGCGCCCCGCCCGGTCGCCGCGAGCAGCGCCGTCGGCGTCGCCAGCCCCAGCGCGCACGGGCAGGCCACCACGAGCACCGAGACCGCCGCCGTCACCGCCGCCTGCGGGGCCGCGCCCGCGCCCAGCCAGAAGCCCAGCACGCTCACCGCGACCGCCAGCACGCACGGCACGAACACCCCGGCCACCGCGTCCGCGAGCCGCTGCGCCCGCGCCTTGCCCGCCTGGGCGTCGGCCACCAGGGCGGTGATCCGGGCGAGCTGGGTGTCCGCGCCGACCGCCGTCGCCCGTACCACGAGGGCGCCGCCGACGTTCACGGTCGCGCCCGCCACCCGGTCCCCGCGGCCGACCTCGACCGGCACGCTCTCGCCGGTCAGCAGGCTCAGGTCGAGTGCCGAACCGCCCTCGACCACCACGCCGTCGGTGGCCACCCGCTCACCCGGCCGCACCACGAACTCCTGCCCTGGAAGCAGCAGTTCGATCGGCACCAGCCGTTCCTCGCCGCCCTCCCGGACGCACACCTCCTTCGCGCCCAGCTCGGCCAGCGCCCGCAGGGCCGAACCGCTGCGCCGCCGCACCCGGCCCTCCAGCAGCCGCCCGGCCAGCACGAACAGCGGCACGCCGACGGCCGCCTCCAGGTACACGTGCGCCGCGCCGCCGCCGTCGGCCGTCAGCGAGAACGGCATCCGCATGCCGATGGCACCCGCCCCGCCGAACAGCAGGGCGTACGCCGACCAGCCGAAGGACGCCAGCACCCCGAGGCTCACCAGCGTGTCCATCGTCGCCGCCGCGTGCCGCAGCCCCTGCCACGCTCGCCGGTGGAAGCCCGCCGAGCCCCACGTCACCACCGGCACGGCCAGCCCGAAGCACACCCACTGCCAGGCCGGGAACTGCAGCGACGGCACCATCGACAGCACGAGTACGGGCACGGCCAGCAGTGCCGTCACCAGCAGCCGCCACCGCCCGTCCGGTTCCTCCTCCGCCGGGCCGACGGCCGCCCCGGCCGCCACCGGCTCGGCCGTGTAGCCGGCCCGTTCGACGGCCGACACGAGCTCCTCGACGGCCACGCCGGCCGGGTGCAGCACCCGCGCCCGGCCGGTGGCCAGGTTCACCCCGGCCGACACGCCCTCGATCCTCGCCAGCCGCTTCTCCACCCGGCCCACGCACGCCGCGCAGGTCATCCCGCCGACCGCCAGGTCGGTGCTCACCAGCGCCCCGGCGCCGGCCCCCGCGACCGCGCTCACCGCATGCCTCCCATGTCGTGCCCGGACATCCCGGGCGAGCCGCCGCCCCCGACCCCGGGCGTCAGCCCCGGCGACACCGGCCCCGCCTGACGGCCCACGGCGTACGCCACCGCGAACACCACCACCAGCAGCAGGGCGAACCCCGCCAGCACACTCAACGGCCGGACTCCCGGCGACTTCGCACTCACCCCCCACCAGTCGGACGGCGAACCGGAGTGGTTCCCGTACGGTTCGAAGTCCGCGGAAATCGCCCGCGACGGCCCGGTCCCGGTGCCGGTGCGGGGGGTGGCGGCCGGCCGGCCCGGGAGCAGCCGCGGGTCCACTCGAACGGGTGTGCAGGTCTCGCCGTCCCGCCGCCGCGCCCCGAAGCATGGGGTGCAGGACACGCCGAGCGAGAAGAGGCAACCTGCCGTGCGCGAACTCCACACCCACCCGGGCCCCCGCCGCCGGACGGCCCCCCGCGTGGTCGCCCTGACCGCGATGCTGGCCGCCGGGGGCGTCCTGGCGGCGGCGTGCAGCAGCTCGTCGACCAACCCGTCGATCGTGCGCACCTCGGGCCCCTCGCCCGCCGAGTCCGCCGCGGCCACCGAGTCCGCCTCGCCCTCGGCGAGCGCTTCGCCGTCCCCCGGGCCCGAGGCGGCCGCCGCGGGGGGGGGGGCGGCCGGCGCCAACCGGGGTCCAAACCGCGGGGCCGCTCCCCCCGGGGGACCCTTCGGCGGCCCCCGCGGCCCGCGCCGGGGGGGTGGCCGGCTTCGCGCGATACTGCGACGCGCGCGGCTGGAC
>NZ_JBHWGV010000147.1:0-1126 GCF_042732955.1 Kitasatospora sp. NPDC059747
GAACTCCGGCACATCGGCGAGGAGTTGAACCGGGACTCCGGTGTCAGATGGATCTCCGACGCCCTCCCGGAGCTGCCCTCGCTCGGCGCGGAACGCTTCGGCCTCGTCCTCCTGACGGCCGTCTGGATGCACCTCGCCCCCGCCGAACGCCCGCCCGCGATGGCCTCACTGGCCCGCCTGGTCGCCCCCGGCGGCCGGATGATCCTGTCGCTGCGCCACGGCCTGGTACCGCCCGGCCGTCGGATGTTCGACGTCCCGCCGGAGGAGACGGTCGCCCAGGCCGCCGCCAACGGCCTGCACCCCATCCACCGCATCAGCCGCACCGATCTGCACGGTCGCCCGGGGGTGGGGTGGACGATCCTGGCCTTCGAGGCGGCGGGCTGACGCCTTGACACCCCCGGAGTTCTGACGCCCCGAAACCCTGACGCCCGTACCACGCCTACCCGCAGTGCATCCGGTGCCTCCGGGCGCCGTGTTCCCGGTCGGTGCGGGCGTCAGCGGAGAATTCCCGACGGCCCGCCCCCCAGCTCCGCTCGGGCCGATTCCACGAATGCGTGCCGGCAATCGCGCTTGGCGGGCCGTTCGGGCGACACGCTGTTCCGCAGGTGTTCGTGGAGGGCCGTGGTGTACTCGTGTGCGGCCTGACTCGCCGTGTGCGAGCAGACCAGCTCGACGGCCTTCTTGGTCAGCCACAGGTCGTGCAGCTTCTGGTCCTCGGGGTCCTCCGAAGCCGGCAGGCCGAGGCTCCGGCGATCCAGCACCAACTCGACCTGCTGCGCCGCGGCGAGGAAGCCCAGGATCGCCTCCTTGCGTTCGGCCCGCTCCGCGTCCGTGCGGTGTTGTCGGTCCCGTCGCGCTTCGGCGCGTGTCGCCAGGTGCTGCCCCACGAGCGTCCCGGTGGTCCCCAGGAGGACACCGATCAGGGCGAGGACTGTGCTGCTGGTAGCTCCATTCACGGTGTACAGCTTGGCGATCGGCTGTCAGGCCCGCTGGCACTTCGTGAAGAACGGCCGCCGGGACAACCTCGCGAGGCTCTGGGGGGGTAGTGGTGGGGGTCGAGCATAGAGCTCGAATGTCATAGCGTGGGGCGGTTTGGAGTTGTGTTGTGTGAGAGGCGCTTTGTGGA